>DNWZ01000357.1 GCA_003506095.1 Planctomycetaceae bacterium
AGCGATCGGTCACGCTGATCCGCAGGCTGCGGTGCATTCGACCGAACGTATCGATCAGCGAGCAACTGGAATCGTTTGCGGAATCAACAACGGTTGAAAGCGGAGTGGACAAGCGGCAATTCCGACAAGTGACAGGGAGTTTTGAAGCATAGCCCCATTATCAATCCATTGCCCGTCCGCACGCAACAGTCGCTCTGAATCGAAGCAAGCAACAGAAAACCATTAACTTTTATTAAACCATTCGTTTAAATCTCGCGTTTTCCAACCTTTTGGGTGGTCTTTAGCCGATGCGATTTTGTCGCCCGGTACCCTTGCGACAACGAGATTTTTTCTCGACAGTGGAAGTTATTCCTGGCGTCCTTTGTAAAAGCGAAAAAACCATGATTCAAGACCTTTTGCTGCACACCAAGGTCATCTCGATCGTCGGCGATATCTTGACCATCCGCGCCACCGATGTCGGATTGGGCGAATTGGCGATCGTTGACAGCGGCGAGGACGAGAGTTCGCTGGCCCAGGTGATTGAGATTCGCCAAGACCGCGTTTCGTTGCAGGTATTCGCTGGCGGTAAGGGGGTTTCGACCGAAGCGACGGTGCGATTTTTGGGCCACCCCTCTCAAGTCGCCTATTCGCCGAATATTCTTGGGCGAATTTTCAACGGTGTCGGCCAGCCGATCGATGGTGGCCCGTCGGTCGCCAGCGAGCCACAGATCAATGCCGGTGGGCCGTCGGTAAATCCGACGCTTCGAATCGTGCCCAAGAAGATGATCGAAACGAAAGTTCCGATGATCGATGTTTTCAACTGCTTGGTTGAAAGTCAAAAGATTCCGATCTTTTCGATCGCCGGCGAGCCATATAACAAATTATTGGCACGAGTCGGTATTCAAGCCGATGCTGACATTGTTGTCTTTTGTGGACTGGGGTTGATCTTCGACGAATTCCATTTCTTTCGAACGATGTTCGAAGATGAGGGGATGCTGCCGCGGACGATTATGTTCACGAATCTCGCTTCGGACCCGATCGTCGAACGTTTGATAGCCCCCGATTTGGCGTTAAAGGTTGCCGAACGTTTCGCGGTTGAAGAAGGCAAGCGAGTATTGGTGTTGATGACCGACATGACCGCGTTCGCCGATGCCTTGAAAGAAATTGGCGTGGCCATGGAGCGTGTGCCTTCCAATCGAGGTTACATGGGCGACCTTTACAGTCAACTGGCATCGCGATACGAACGGGCTTGTGATTATAAAGGTGCCGGTTCAGTGACTTTGTTGGCTGTGACCACAATGCCCGGCAACGACGTCACACATCCCGTTCCCGACAATACGGGATACATTACTGAAGGCCAATTCTATTTGCACAATGGCATGATCGATCCGTTCGGCTCCTTGTCGCGATTAAAACAACAGGTAATCGGTACTGTGACTCGCGAAGATCACTCGCAAGTCATGAACACGATGATTCGACTGTTTTCAGGGGCGCGCGATGCTCAGAAGAAGCAGCAGATGGCGTTTGACTTATCAGCCTTTGATGAAAAGCTGCTGAAGTTCGGCAAGCTGTTCACAAAGCGGTTTATGGACATTGATGTATCACTCGCCTTAAACGATGCACTCGATCTCGGCTGGCAAACGATGGCCGAATGTTTCGAGCCGCAAGAGCTTTTGATGCGTGACCAATTTATCGAGCGCTACTATCCCAAAAATGTGCGGCGCGAAACGGCGTAAACCTCGATGACAATTGCGCTCAATAAAACCACTCTAAAGCAGCAACGCGATCAGGCGAAAACCTTCAAACAGTTTTTGCCTTCGTTGGACCTCAAGCGTCAACAATTGTTGATCGCCCTAAAATCTGCACGCCAGCGATTGGACGACCTTGATGCGGAAATGAATGATCTTTTGGTGAGGTTGGAACCGCTCTACCCGTTGCTGGGCAGTTCGACGATTCCGACGCTGAAGATCTCTGGTTTAATCGCTGTCCGCGGCGTGCGAATCGAAACGGAAAATGTCGTCGGAACCTACTTGCCAGTGGTTCGCGAGGTCGATTTTGGCGTCAATGATTACTCGACGATGGCTACGCCGTTTTGGGTCGACCATTTGGTGCAGGCGCTGCAGCAGATGTCGCGATTAAGGATCGAGCATCAAGTGGGTGTGCGCCGATTTGAATTATTAGAATTGGCCGCGCGTCGGATCACTCAACGGGTTAACTTGTTTGAAAAAGTTTTGATCCCACAAGCCGAACAAAACATCCGCCGAATCGTCATTTTCCTTTCGGATCAAGAACGGGCGGCTGTCGTCAGATCGAAAATATCGAAAGGAAAGCAGGCGTCGGATTCTTAAGCGACGTCGATTACCTTTATGGCCATTGTCAAACTTTCTAAGGTCACACTTTACGGCTGTTTATCACAGCGGGACGAAGTGCTGCGCGGTTTGCAATCGATCGGCTGTGTCCATTTGGTTGACCTGCATGGGAAATCCAAGCCGCAGTTGTTGGAAGATAAGTCGCGGACCGAGGTC
>DNWZ01000095.1 GCA_003506095.1 Planctomycetaceae bacterium
ATTACAAGAAGGCGATCGTCCAGTTCAAACGTTACATCGAGCGACACCCCGAACACGAAGCTGACCTATGGCAACACGGAATCGCTTTGGCGTTTGATGGTCAATATGATGAAGGGCGAAAACTGTTTGAACTGCACCGAACGGTTAATCCCAACGATGTGGAGAATGCGTTGTGGCATTTCTATTGTGTCGCGAAGTCGTCGTCGGTAGAAAAAGCACGCACAGGACTGTTGCCCGCCCCGGGTGACCGCAGGGCTCCGATGGAAGAACTGTTGCAACTCTATCGTGGCCAAGTCGACGAAGCAGCGGTGCGTGCGGCGATCGACCAATGGCCCAAAGGGACACGCAATCACGATTCGGCCGTATTCTATGGTGAGCTTTACTTGGCAATGTACGCTGATTCGATGGGTGATCGAAAACGTGCGATCGAGTTAGCCGAAAAGGCAGCGGCGGCCAGTGATGTCAACTACATGGTTGATGTCGGCCGAATCTATTACTTGGCACTGCGCGACGCGGCACCATAAGGTCGCGTCGATATAACGCCCTCCACCGGACTGCTGGCGGTACCATACAATCGCTTGGGTATCCGGCCGGCCAGATAAGCTTGACGGCCGGCAATGGCGGCGTGTTTCATCGCGCTGCCCATCAACACAGGATCTCGGGCGTGGGCGATCGCCGTGTTGAGCAACACGCCGTCGGCCCCCAACTCAAATGCTTGCGAAACATCGCTGGCCGTTCCGACGCCCGCATCGATGATTACTGGATAGTCAGGATCGTCTTGTTTGAGATATTCCAGAATGATTCGCAGATTGTTTTGGTTCAGAAGGCCTTGGCCGCTGCCGATCGGACTGCCCGCAGGCATCACGCTGGCCGCTCCCAAGTCTTTTAATCTCTTCGCAATGACGGGATCATCGCTGGTGTAACAGAGCACCGAGAATCCGTCGGCAACCAATTCGCGACACGCGGCCAGGGTTTCGACGGGATCGGGCAGAAGCGTTTTACAATCACCCAAAACTTCCAACTTCACCCAATCGGCTCCTGGATTGCCGAGGGTGCGCAAAATTTCTCGCCCGAGCTTTGCGGCACGAATCGCGTCGGTGGCGTTGTAACAACCTGCGGTATTGGGCAGCAGCGTGTAGCGATCGAGGTCAAGAAAATCGAGAATATTTTGTCCCGATGGCGAATAAAGCTTCTCGCGACGCACGGCAACCGTAACACACGTGGCGCCGCTGTGATCGATCGAGTCTCGCATCTCTTCCATCGTCTCATACCGACCGGTACCGACGATCAGACGACTGGCCAACGCATGGCCACCGACTTGCAGTGGCGGATCGATCGGCAGATTAGATGTAGGAACAATTTGGGGTGACGGAGCGTTTGCTGGCGACATGATTACGATCGATTAACAATAAAGATGATTGATGGAGGAGAAGACGACTTCCTCCCAAAACGCTCGGCGGATCATCCGCCCCCCACCAACGTGACGACTTCGACACAATCGCCGTCATTCACCATTTGAACCACATGATTCTCGCGGGGAACGACATCTGCGTTGATTTCAACGGCCAAATAATTCGGCGGCACGTGGGTCGTTTCTAGCAATTCGCGAATCGTCATCGGTTGTTGCAATTCGACACGATTGCCGTTGATGGTGACAGTGATCATGTTGACGTGGATTAATCTTATATGAAAAAACGTTATCGAATGCTTGTCACGCCGTCGGCTCGACACACCATCGACGCAAGACTTGATGGTAAAGTTCGATGCCGCGCCACAATTGATCAAGGCCCAGCCATTCATCGCTGGTATGGGCTTGAGCGATATCGCCAGGGCCACAGACGACGCGATGAACCAGTTCGGTGAACTCGCCACCATCGGTTGCATAACAAACCGTTTGTGGATTCTCGCATCCACTTAATTCGCACATGGCACGCACCGACGGATTGTTCGCATCGACCCACATCGGCGGACCACCTTTCCAGTTTTTGACCCTAAGCCCCAGTTCGGAAGCCTTGGCTTTCATGGCGGCGATCAATTCTTGCCCATCGATACCAGGCATCGTTCGCAGTGAAACCCACGCATCACTGCGTCCGGGAGTGATATTGACGGCGGTGCAGTGATCCGAAACCCCGAAGTTCCAAGTAACGGTGGGCGGGTCGAATCGCAGGTCTTGCAATTTGGGATCGGATTCTGAAACGTGATACAAACGCAACAACTCGTTCAACATCGGTACCATGGCGATATTGGCATTGATACCCTCGCGAGAACTGCTGTGCGCCGCACGACCTAAACTGGTGATGCTAAATCCTTCAATCCCTTTGTGTGCATGAACAACCTGGCACCGAGTCGGTTCACCGATGATCGCCAAGGGCTGGGAAAGCACCATTTGTCGATACTCAGGACAAACATCTACTAAATGCTTGGCACCTAGGAAACCGGTCTCCTCGTCGGCGGTACAAATGATGCGAATCGGCGCGGTCTGCTGTTGAGGGTCGATCATCGAAGCGGCGACAATCATTGCGACCAACGACCCTTTCATGTCACAACTGCCTCGACCGTAAATCCGGTCATCCACAACCGTCGGATCGAAAGGGCCGCCGGGACCGTCCCACGCTTCCACCGGAACCACATCGGTGTGTGCGAAGTAGGCGACGCCGGAATTGGCAACGTCGCTCGAACTGGCATCAGCGGCGTTTGGCTGATACGAGCGCGGCATTCGGGTCGCTACCAAGTTCGCTTTGCGAACCCCTGCCTCGTCGGTGTAATCACAACGGCAAGTTTGGAACCCGATTTGGGCCAAGGTCGCCGCAACCGATTCGGTAATCGCCACGTTACTGGCGACCGATACCGACTGGTGGCGAATGAGTGAGATCAGCAGCGGCAGCGGGTCGAGTGGCGGGTTCATGAGGGCGCCGAAAGACGGCTAGAAAAAATGATTTCGATTCGATCAAGCGATCGAGGATAGATAGCCACCAACGCGTCACTTGGGAAACACTTGGCGGATCGCGGCGACCAACACCGCCGGGTCAACATCATCGGGTTGCGGCGGCATCGCTTCCAACGCCTTGATCGCTTGTTCGCGATACTGAGGTGTCGTTACCGGAGCGAGCGCCTGATATACCTGAGCTGCAGCTTTGGTTGCCGGCGCATCAATCGGCATGGTGAAGCCGGCAATCTTATGGGCGATCACCAACGGTAACTCAGAACGGACGTAATCCTTGTTTCGGCCGTTGAATCGCAATACCACCTTGTCAGGCGTGATCTCCACTAAAGAAACCTGCAGTTGTTCGGTGACGTTAAATGTTTCGTTCGCCTTGAGTCCATCGAGCGCCTTTTCAACACCAACCTGATAGTACGTCGCTAACTCCGCCAACTCTACCAACTGATCCGCCATTTGCTTTTGCTCTGCAGTGGCCGCAGCTTTCACGGCCGCCTCAGCAGCAGCGTTCATTTGGTCCCATTTGGCTGTTGCAAGAACTTGCCGGGCCGTGACCAGGGCGGCCTGTGCCGTCTGGAGCTTCTCGGGAGTCGGTTCGACAACACCCGGGATGTCTGCCATGTTTGGGATTTCCGTTGGCGGCGCGTTCCCTTGAGGAATGTTTGCCATGCTCGGATCGGTGATTGTAGCGGCACTTGGCATCGAATCCGGTGAAGGAGTCATCGCTGGATTCTCGGCTGCCATGTCCGGATTCGGAGCATCCGAAGACGCCATGCCTGCACGATCATCCGGCGTTCCGCTCGGAGCGAAATCGTCCTGCATTGAATCGGTCGCTTCTGCCACGGAGTTGCGACCCGCGTTGCGACCCGTTCTGGCCGCTGGTAGCCGCCCCATCACGGGGTCCGGCGGCGAATCGTCACGGGCAACGGGCGGTGCGACGGCAAAATTGGATCCGGCAACGGGCACGGCACCGTCTACGCCTGGCTGCAACGCGATCGTTATCCCGCCGGGATTCTTGGTCAAGTAAACGACCATCGCTACGATGCCACCGATGCTAGCCAGCGTCAGCAACACCAAAACCAAACTGGCCCAGGGAAAACGCTTTTTTCGACGGCGACCCGATGATTGAGGTTTAGCAATCGCCCCGAGCTCTCTCGCCGCATCACCAGCAACCGCTACACCGCCGCCCGATTGGTCGAATCCGCCCGCATTGGACGGTTGCATCGAACCATAAACCGGGCCGGGAGGCACCGCCGCGTAGTGCGTTGGCTGTTGGGCGAACCCCGGCCGGGGAGCAAAACTAGGCGGCTGAGCAATCCCGGGCGACGAGGGCGCATTGCCAGGGCGAAAGGCTGTATTTCGGGCTTCGCCAAAACCGACCGGAGCAGGCGGCAACGGAGCTTGGCCAACTCCAGCTGGCGAATTGGATGCTTGTCCAGGTAAAAAACCTGCCAGCGGGTCGAAAGCGGGTACCGCTGGCGTCGATGTTGGCGGCACCACTGCAGACGAAGCGCTCGCCAGGCTAGTGCCAATTTTTTGATCCAAACGTGCTTTCAATGCCGGATCAGAAACGATGCGACGCGATTCTTTGACCCAAATTGCCGCTTGATTCCAAGCCGCTGGGTCGGCAGAAGCTTTGACGCTGTTCAGCTGGGCGACTATCGACTTAATCGCTGCGGCGATCTTTGCCGGATCGGATTCGCCAGGCTTTAAACCCAAAACCGCATACGGATCCGGAGCGGACACGTCCTGAGGCAGCGATAAGAGCGATTGTGCGGTCTGCGTAGCGTTCATAAAAAACCAAAGGGCGAAGAAATTATCTCTGCTTCATTATGCGTCGCCCAGGCATCAACTGTCAAAGTGTGCCGAGCCCGATGCGAAAGAACGTGTCCCCACAGAAAACGTTTGTAACGATCAAATGTTTGGCGATAAACGCGATTGCTCCTTTGATTTTTCCACGTCACGCACCTGCAGCAACTGAGCCGCAATGCTGATTGCAATTTCTCCAGGATAATTTTCGCCAATTGGCAATCCGATCGGACAGTGAAATGTCAGTAAAGCGGGATCAATCGCCGCTTGCAGCAACTCTTTTCGAAGTACCGCCGCCTTCGCCCGACTGCCGATCACCCCCACATAGGGAAATCGTCGGCCGGTCTGGTAAATCTGCCTCAGCACCGGCAGGTCGCTCGCGTGCCCCCGCGTCATGCAAAGTACAAACGCGTCCAACGGCAACGAAGCAACGTGATCAGTCGGATCAGTGGCGATGATCTTGTGAACACTATCGGGCAGCCGCTCGATCCATTCGGCCCGCGGGTCGATACAGGTGACCCGACAGGCGATCGTGTCGAGCAATCGGGTGAGCGACTGGGTCACGTGGCCGGCACCAAAGATGACAATGTTCCAATCCGATCCGCCGACTCGTTCGAACAGCAGTTTGACTCGGCCACCGCAAGTCATCCCGACGTCGGCCTTCAAGCTCCAGTCGACCCAATGCGTCGCCGCGAGTTCACCCGGACGGCCCAACATCGCGTTTGCCACTTCGATCGCTTTCGCTTCGACACGTCCACCGCCTACGGTTCCGAAATCGAGCCCGTCGGTTGTGACGATCATTTTGCCGCCCGCGTCATGCGGCACAGACCCATGAACGTCAAACAGCGTGACCGTTACAAACGGAGCCCCACGGTCCAGCAATTGACCATATCGATCGTGGAAGTCACGCGCTCGGTTCATGGCACACGCTTTTCCGACACACACAACGATTCTTTAGCCGATTCTCTTGCCGATTCCATCGCCGACAAAATCGCTTCGCCCGTTGCCGGAATCGGCAAATCGAAAACCGCGCCATCGCGTAAAGACCTCAGCGCATGCTTCACCGCAGCCCAAACGCTGATCCCCAACATCAACGGCGGTTCGCCAACAGCCTTGCTGCGATAAACATTGATTTGATGCTTGGCGTTTTCGATCGTGGCAACATGAAAGATTTTGGGGATATCGGTTATGTTAGGGATCTTATAAGTCGTTGGGCTGGTCGACAGCAACCTGCCGTCATCGCCATAAACCAATTCTTCCTGGGTACACCAACCCATCCCTTGAACGAATCCGCCAATCAATTGGCCGCGATCGACGCCCGGGTTAATCGACTTGCCGATATCCATCAACATGTCGACACGATCGACCACTAATTCACCGGTGAAGCGATCAATCGTCACTTGGGATACCGCTGCACCGGTGGTGAAGTAGTAATAAGGATTGCCTCGACCGGTATCACGATTGAAATCGACGCCCGGCGTCGCGTAGAAACCACGCGCGCCCAAATCGACGCGTTCGCGGCGCGCGACACTACAGAATAAGGGGAAGTCGATACGGCGATGCGGATTGCGATCATCATAAACTTGTCCACCGGCAAATCGGATCGATGACGGTGAAGGTGCCAGGCCGGCGATGGGGTCCGATAGCAGAATAGCGGCGAAGTCGGCCATCCGTCTAAGGATTTGCTCACAGGCGTTGAGTGCGGCTTGGGCATTCAAGTCGGTGCCGGCGCTGGCGGCGGTTGGTGATGTGTTGTTGTTCTTTTCGGTGGAAGTCGACATCACCGATACGCGATCGGTTCCGATTCCAAAGGCATCGGCCACCACTTGCCGAATCTTCGTGTTCAAACCCTGGCCCATTTCGGTTCCACCCGTCGAAACCTGGACGCTGCCATCGGTATAAACGTTTACCAGTGCGTTGCCTTGATTAAGAAACTTGGTAGTAAACGAGATGCCGAACTTAATCGGCGTCATCGCAATCCCTTTCA
>DNWZ01000655.1 GCA_003506095.1 Planctomycetaceae bacterium
CCGGTGATCGTTCTGCCACGAGCAATGCCTTCGATCCCACCGGCTTCGGCGATCCGATCTGGGTCAAGCAACAGAGGATCGACAAAGGCACCCGGTATACCGAACTCACCGGGCAACATTCCAGGAAAGGCCGGGGTTTGAAACGCCGCAGCCCGCACCGCTTGGCTGGCACGAAGCGAGTTCGCGGCATTCACTTGCTCCAACGTAGATAGTCGTTCCTCCGAAGCTGCGGTCGGCAAACTCTGCGAAACAATCCGCAAGATCTGCGTCGCCTCATCGACGTCTTTCGCTTTGCCACGGACCAGAACTTCCGATCCGACGTAGCTCAACTTCACGACGCTGTTGGGAAACGCGCGATTGACGTCCTTTTCAAGGTTTGTCAACAGTTGCTCGAACCGACGCGACCGGTCGGGGTCTTCCGAGACACGAACAAGGTAGCTGAGCACCTCTTGACCACCCGGGGCACCCTTGGATTCAAACCAGAGGTTCAGCACCGTTGAACCGACCTCCAGGCCGTTGATCGACAATTCTTGCTCGGTCAAGTTCAGCACTTCGACAATATCGGGATCGCCCACCTGATCGCGGAACGGCGGTTGGTGAAATCGCAACACCGTTGGGCGACCAACCTGCAAATCCAATGTCCGGCCCGGATCGATGCGTTCGGCAAGGAAACGTTCTTCCCGCGTGCGCATGTCGCCAGCGTCAAGATCGACAGTTTCCGGCATCGCTTCTGGCGGCATTCGACGCGGAATCCTCAAGTTCTCAAACTGCGGCATTGCCATCCCACCGAGCGCTGGATTCGGCGGAGCGAGTGAGTCGGTCTGAGCAAGCGTTGTCGAAGTCCAGCAAAGCGTAACGCCGACGATCCAGGCCCACCTTTGCAGACGCGGGAAGCGACGGGGNNCCTGATGGGGTGGCAAATCTGCGGCTGACTGCCGCGACAATCGTTTGTATCGGTTATCCCTCCCTGCGCGATTAGGCAAACTTTGCCGAGCGGGCCAAATTGTTGCACAGTGATTGCAGATGATCGCCAAGTGTCGGCGTACGGCAGAAGAAGACATACCCGATGTAGTGGGATTCGCCAGAATTCCCTTCGTATAAATGGAATTCTGGCGAATCCCACGACGGCAGGACAATGCCGCCGCCGACTTCCCACGCTCGCCCCAAAGCATCAAATCGCGAAAAATCATGCGCAAACGCCTTGACTATTGCGAATCGTACAAATACCGTATCCACCTCGCGACTATTGCACAACAATTGCAAAAGTAGCCGGGGTCAGCGATGCGTTGCAACCGAGTTTCCCGCCAGTCGGGGCGTTTGTAGCCATCGCTTGTTCACCGCACCGCATTCGATTTTCGACTAAATCATCATTTTGACTTGACTAACCCCAGTACGTTGATAATCGTAACCCAACACGATATGCAATTTCTGTGCAAGAGATTCCAGTCGTGTTTTGCCCGAGGAAATTGAAACCGATCCATGTTGCTTCGTCCCTTTCTAGCCGCCGTGCTCTGCTGTGTTGTCGCCTTAGGGCACGCACCAGCGTGGTTGCACGTCGCGACATGCGGGACGGAAAGTCGCGTTTTCGAAGCAAGCTGCCAGAGCAATTCTGGTAACCATTGTGGATGCAAGCGGTCCAATCCGTTTGCCGATCGATCGGCTTCGAAAGAGTCGCTTGCCCAGCGACACTCTGGCGGCCAGCAAAAATCGCCCGGCGGTCCTGATTCGGAGCCTTCGCCGAACTCAGAGCGTCCGATCGGCGAACATTCGAGTGATGACTGTGTGATTTGTCATTCTTTAGTTTCGGCACTCGGGCAGATCGATCTTGGGCTAGATGTCAGCGTTACCCAGCAAGCATTCTTCTTGGCCCAGGTCTCTCCCGATCAACGACTCGGCGACGGCGTTTCGCGAGCGTTGCATTTACGTGGGCCGCCATTCTTTTTGCACACGATTTCTTAGGCAAGTCGTCGTCGGTGGCCAAGAAACCAAGTATCGCGAGCAAGCGTCTTGACTGGCCGACCGCATCACGTCCCGTCGTGTGTGTTCAGTCGGACTGAGGTCCGACCAAGCCCGATCCGAGTGTCTCACGCGGCGGGGCTCCCATTGCAAGAGTTTAGATCAGCATTCTTAAGAGTGATTGTTAGCGAGTGGGGTAGGCTTCCAGCCTGTCATTTGCACTTCGACAGGCTGGAAGCCTATCCCACGGTTCAATAAGAGTAAGAGTCAGAGCAAGGAGCTTTGGCTCATAACAATTTTCCTGGAAGGAAACGCGTGCGGGTTTGAGTAGCCGCTGCCCCACGCGCCCTTTGGTCAGGCGGCAAAAGTTTTTTCAAGATTTCTGTAACTCGTTTTCCAAAGGAAAACAAACATGCGTAAGTTGTTCAAAAACAAAAAAGGCCAAGGCCTGGTTGAGTACGGCATCCTCGTCGGCGGCATCGCGTTGGTCGCTCTCGCCGCAACCGCCATCCTTGGTCACAAGACGACCGACCTGATCGGTACCGTCGCTGCCGCGCTTCCGGGTGCGATTGCCGAAGACAATGGTGCAATCGTCAGTGGCCAGCTAGTCAACACAATGCTTGACCCCGAGTCCAATGGCTTTGTCCTCGACGCCTCGGAGCCAGGTAGCTTTGCCGAAAACTTGGGCATCAACACCACCGGTTTGATCGTTCACCCACACGGTCACGGCCATGATGACCATGACGAAGAGGCGCCGTAAGTCTAGCCTATAGATGGTGCTCGCAACCGTAGAGCAGTCCTTCAGCGGGTTACTGGGCTATCCAGTTGCCATTGATAGGCCATTCACTTAACTCTGCGAAGACGAATTCCTCACGTACTGCCTAGCGAATCTATATTCGCTAGGCGGTATTTTTCATTCGCGACCCTGGATCACGATTATAATGACCCTCTATACGAAGTATGGTTTGACGCGCGCGAGTCTGGTGGTTGTCGCTGTTCAATGAGCTGTCATGATGAGCGAAAGTTTTGCGAATTGTGTACCATTGGTCGCTTGCTGCATTGCTGTTTTTCATGATCTTCGCACGCGCGAGATTCCCGACTGGTTGCCGATTCTCATGATCTTGCTGTTTACTCTGCGCTGGATCCTGGGTGGTGCCTCACTGCCTTGGTGGCATCACATTGGCGGTGGCCTCGTGGCACTGGCGATTGGCTTGGTGGTTGGCTACGGAGATCGGTTCGGGGGTGGCGATATCAAGCTATTCGCGACGATCGGTTTATGGTTTGGTTTGTTCGCGGTGGTTCCACTCGCTCTCTGGATCGCGATCGCGGGCCTCCCGTTGGCGGTCATTGCTGCGGCAAGGAAGCAAAATGACTTTGCGTATGCTCCCGCGATCCTTGTGGGTGTGTGCGTGCACGTTTGGGCTCCCAATCTATTGCAGCAACTCGCTTCTTGATGAAAGACGAAAGACGGATCGTTGATGAATCGCCAGGATGGTGAGTGACAATTGAGACACTGAAATGGCAAAGCAACGGCGTTACGCAGTTCGAAGTTCTTACCTACCGATTGCCTTAATGGCGGTGACGGCGTTCGGAATGCTTGGCGTGTCAGGCGTCTTGGTCGCCTGGGCGGTCGGAGCCTTTGAAGGTGAAGCGACTCAGCAGGCAACCGATCGCACAGGTCAACTCGCGTTTCCTGCAATCGTGCGTCCGATGGCGGCGTACGAAATGGTCACCAAGGACGATTTTATCAATCCACGTACCAATCAATTGAACATTGTGTGGTTGCCTGAGGCCACTGCGGAGGTGGCGTCGCGCGATATGTCGGACCTGATCGGTCGCGTGCTGAGTCGTGACAAGCAGGCGGGGCTTGTGCTGACCGAAGCCGACTTTATGGAAAAAGGAACTCGCCCGGGGCTTGTGGCTGGTATTCCGCCGGGCAAGTTCGCGATGTCGGTTCAGGCTACGGGCATTCCAGGGCTCGCACAATTGCGAGGAGGTGATCGGTTTGACCTGCTGGTCTCGTTGCCGATGCAAGAAGGCGAGGACCAACTTTCAAATAGTGAGCCGGCGGCATTGTTCGGTGGGGTGAAACCGCCTTCGATGCGCGTTGGGCAACTCTCAAGGCGTCACGGCGTAAAGCACCTTGTCACCGACGGGATGCTCGTTGCCTTGTTTCGAGGCGAGAAGAGTTCGACCAGCGGCACCGTGGGCCTAACTACGACTCCGCGAGCAAGTTCACGCAACGCCCCGGCGGCCGAAACCGTGTTTGCTGAATTGGCGGTGGATCCAGAAGAGATTGGCCCACTCACCGAAGCACTCGCCCTCGGGACCAGCATGACGTGTGTGCTGCGCAGCGGACTGCCCGGCAATCGAAGTAACGATGGTATGTCTTTTAAGGACATGGTTCCGGTGATCACTACGGCCATGCCAGTGCAAGCATTTTCGGCTTTATCGGACGAGAACTTGATGGATGAGTCGACAGGGCAGTTGCACTACTACTACTTTGCTCCCGATAAGATATCCAAGGAGTGGATCACCGATCCGGCGGCGCTGTATGGACGAGTGGTCGCTCGACCGCTGCGTCGTGGAGCATTCGTTACCGAAGCCGACCTATTGCCCCGTGGAACGCGGCCCGGCATTTCGGCAGGACTGCCCGCAGGCATGGCTGGTATGGCTTTATCGAAGGTGAATGTTCAAGGCTTTGAAAACTTAGCGGTCGGCGACACCTTTTCAATCTTAACCCGCGTCCCAGGCGACGTCGCGGCCCCGGCGCCCAGTTCAACGTGGGCAACGCTTCAAGGCGGCCAACTCACCGAAGATGACGCGCGGATCGCCGAAATGGTACGAACCGGGATTCGCGAAGTCGTCCGCGACGCCATCTTCTTGTCGGAGTCGTCAGGCGACAACGTGGTCATCGGTATCCCCGAACTACAGGTCGCCAAACTGGCGCAACTCATCCGCGACAAAGTCGAAGTCTTCGCCGTCGCGCGATCGACGCAGCAAACGCGCAGTGAGGGTGATAAAGCATCCCGTGCAATTTTGCCGCGTACCCCGCCCGCTTTACCCGGGAGAAGCGAACCGGCACAAACATTGGTCATCCAAAACGAGCCTGACAACCTATTCGAATCACCGCAGCGCCAAGGCGACAAAATTGCCGTACCGATTCTGGCCCAAGACGTTCCCGCCTACCGAGCCTTATCGATCGAAGACTTCATCGATCCAGCGACAGGACGACCGAGAACATTGCTGTTTAATCCGCAAGATGTCCGTGCTGATTGGGAGCTGGAGGTTCGCGACCTGATCGATCGAGTCGCCCTTCGTCCGATGCAGGCGGGACGTCCCGTGCGAAGCTCCGATCTGGCACCGCCGGACAGCGTCGAAGGGCCATCGATTGGACTGCCAAAAGGGATGCGAGGCGTGGTCGTTAATAGTCGTCAAGTCGTTGGACTAGAGACAGTTTCCGTCGGCACCCCGTTTGATATTTTGAGCGCCAAGGGGCTTGATGTCAGCAGTCTTGGCGGCAAAGTACGGCAGACGATTTCCAGTTCCGACGCGGTGACTGAAGCGAGGAAACTGCCTTCTGGAAAAATTGCCAGTTCGCGCGTGGTCGCAGCCGGAATCATTTTGCTCGCGGATCTCGGCGAGACCACCTTTATCGACGAATTCACTCAGATCGAAGAGAAAGAAGAAACACAATCCAGCAAAACTGCGGAGGGCGATACCATTACGAGAACGGTCACGCGAACGCCTGTTCTTCAACAAGATGAAGTGCTGGTTCACCGGTACATCCTCGCTGTACCCGAACCCTTTGTCGGGTCATTGCTTGGCTTGCTCGACTTGCGCAATCCTCTCTTTGTATCACTTCAACCTTCAAGCAATTCACAACAATCCGATACACGCAAAGCGGATACACGGACACAACCGCTGGTCATTGAAACGCTTCAACCCGTACGTGCGGTTCTTCAGCAGCATGTGCGTGGCTCAAGAATTGAAAGCGAAGTCTTCCTTACCGATCGCACTCCAACCTCGGTAAGTGTTGCGAGCGAGAACGCTGATGGCGTGAGCTCAAGCGAGGCTCGTTAATGACTGACACCTTGTTTGCTCCCAAGCTGTTGATCTTTGCCCAAGACGAAGCGATCGGCCGCGAGATCCGTGACGCTGTCCGCAGTGGTGCGGCCGACGGCCCGATCAATATCTATGTAACCACCGACCTGACCCAGGCCGTCGACACCGTACGCGATCGCGAACCCGATGCGGTGATGATCGAGCTCACCGGCGATCTTCACGGCGACCGAACGCGGATCGGCGAATTACGTTCGATCAATCCCGAGCTTACCTTGGTCGGTGTATATAGCGCTGAATCAAACAGCGGCGGCATGCAATCGAGCTACATGGTCGAACTTGTTCGACTTGGACTCAGCGACTTCCTTCGTCGACCAATCGCCGAAGGTGAATTGAACGGTTTCTTCACGCGTTTGATACCCGATCAAGACACGACAGAACCGTCGCGGATGGGAACCTGTGTCGCCTTCATCAGCAACAAAGGTGGCGTCGGAAAGTCTAGCATGGCTGTTAACATCGCTACGTCGCTGGCGCTGCGTTATCCCAACGAAGTCTTACTGATCGACGCATCATTGCAGATGGGTGTCTGTGCCCCGATGTTAAATGTAACACCTGAAACATCGCTCATGGATGCGTTCGAACAACGCCAGCGACTGGACAGCACGCTGATTCGGCAACTCGCCACTCCACACGAATCGGGTTTGCTCTTGCTTGCCGCCCCGCCGGATCCGCTGGCGGCAGCCGACATTGACGATCAATCGATCGCACGGGTCTTAAATCTCGCGCGACGAACGTTCCGATTCGTGGTTGTCGATACCTTTCCGCTGTTCGATCAAGTCGTGATGAGCGTCTTGGATATCGCGACGCGGGCATACATCGTTCTCGACAACGTTGTGCCAACGGTGCTGAGCGTCGTGCATCTCTTGCGACTACTCGAAAATCTTCAATATCCCCCGGAACGACTCCGCATCATTGTCAATCGATACCAGCAATTGGCCGGCAACCCATTGATCGATGATGTCGCGCGTTCGCTGCGAGTGAACGTTGACCATGTAGTGCCTTATGACAAACGGATGATTACGGCGGCGAATGTCGGCCGTCCCTGTACGATGGATTTCGTTCGCTGGTCGAAGTTGCATCGCGAACTTCAACGACTGCATAACGAGATCGTGGCGTTACAACCGGTCAGCCAGGAGACCGATCGATGAGTGACGAATTGCAAAGCGATCTGGGCAAACTAGCTCGGCAGCGTATATCCAAATTTCGCTTTCAAGTACCCAAGGAACGAGCCC
The DNA here is from genome assembly GCA_003506095.1 of Planctomycetaceae bacterium. GTDB lineage: Bacteria > Planctomycetota > Planctomycetia > Pirellulales > Pirellulaceae > UBA6163. Next base: position 7,311 of record DNWZ01000655.1, read on the forward strand.
AAGAGCGGGAGATTTCGAAGAACACATTCAGCATCTCGCTCGAAACCGCAGCGAAGGCGAAGACGGCTGATTACCTGACGGTCAAAACAGGCCTGCACCAGCGACTGCTCGATCGGCTCAACGAAACGCGGTTCGTTGGTGCCTCGGACGAAGTTTTAGAAGAGACGGTCAAGGAGTTTGTTGATCGCATTCTCGATAGCGAAGATTTGCCGCTCAACGCAGCTGAGCAACGACAACTCGCTCATGACTTGACCGAAGAGACGCTCGGCGTCGGCCCGCTGGCGCCGTTGCTGGGCGATCCAGCGGTGACCGATATCCTGGTCAATCGATACGACCAAGTTTACATCGAGCGGTTCGGTAGGCTCGAACCGACCGATATACGCTTTCGTGACAACGAGCATTTGGTTCGCATCATCCAGCGAATTGCGGCGCGAGTCGGTCGGCGCATCGATGAAAGTTCGCCGATGGTCGACGCCCGGTTGGCCGACGGTAGCCGAGTCAATGCCACGCTTCCGCCAGTGACCATTGATGGTCCCACGCTTTCGATTCGGCGATTTGGAAAGCGGCGATTCCGCCAGGATGATCTCTTGCGACTAGGTATGTTTTCGCCAGCGATGCGCGACTTCATGCACTGGATGGTCGCTTCACGAAGCAACATCGTCGTTGCTGGTGGCACCGGTGCGGGGAAGTCGACGTTTCTCGGCGCTCTTTGTGAAGCGATCCCCGAGTCCGAACGGATCGTCACGATCGAGGACGCCGCCGAATTGCTGCTCGACCAAGTGCATGTCGTTCGCATGGAAACAAGGCCGCACAACCTGGAAGGCACCGGACGGATTGCAGCACGTGACTTGGTGATCAATGCCCTTCGCATGCGTCCCGATCGGATCATCGTCGGCGAAGTTCGTGGTGGCGAAGCACTCGATATGCTGCAGGCGATGAATACGGGACATGATGGCAGTTTGACGACCGTCCACGCCAATAGCTCTCGAGACGCCGTGTCGCGTTTGGAGACGATGGTCTTGATGGCTGGAATCGACCTGCCGTCACGAGCGATTCGCGAACAAATTGCGTCGGCCGTCGACATTATCATTTCGGTACGACGTTATGACGATGGCGTCCGTAGGGTCGAGTCGATTTCCGAATTGACCGGCATGGAAGAGCTGACGCCTCAATTGCAAGACATCTTTGTTTTCAAGCAGCGCGGACGTAAGGATCGACAGATTCTCGGTGATTACCAACCGACCGGAATCGTGCCCAGGCGAGTTCATTTGCTTCGCGAACGTGGCTTTGAAATCCCACTGGAAATGTTTCGTGGTTCTGGTGAGGGCTGAACATGCCGACCGTCCTGTTAAGCCTGTTCGGCTTGATGCTGTTCGGCGGCGTGGTAGCCGTTTCGATCGCGCTGCGTCGCAGTCAATTGGCAACGGTGGCACGTGGCCGCTTGTTTGACCATGTTGCGAGTATCGATGGCACGGGCGTTGTCGATACCACGGATACATTTTCGGTTCGTCATCGTCGCAGTCGCGTGCTGCGGCGTTATTGGTGGATCGGAATTCCAATCGCTTTCGTGATGGTCGGTTTAGCTTGGCTGTGGTTTGCCATCCCCTGGCCTTACCTAGCAGCATTTTTTGTCATGATCCTGCTATGCGCTGGCCAAATCGATGCGATCTTCTTGCAGATGAGAATCCAAAAGCTCGAACAGCAACTCGCCGATTCGATCGATATGATGGTCGCGGCGGTCAAATCCGGTGCGGGCTTGCAATCGGCACTTGAATCGAGCGTCAAACAAACGCGTCGTCCTTGGTTAACCGAAGCCGAGCAACTGACGCGTGCAATTCGATACGGTGAGGATCCGGTCGAGGCACTCGGTGATCTGTCAGAACGTCTTCCCCTCGAAAGCGTGCTTCTGTTCTCGCAAACGCTCGCCGTTAACTGGCGCGTTGGCGGACGTTTAGCAGTTACGTTGGCGAACGTCGGCCGCACCGTTCGCGATCGTATCGAGCTTTCACGCAGAATGGTCGCGATGACGACGCAAGCTCGATTATCGGTAATCAGCATCATTGTGGTGACGTACTTCATCGGGTCATTGATCTGGCGAAACGATCCCGAGCGGATGAACGGATTTCTTGCCAGTTCAATCGGCCAAGGGCTCGTCTCGATCGGTATGTTATTGCAAGCCGTCGGAACGGTTTGGATTTCCTCGATGAGCAAACCAAGGTTCTAAGGCGATGACAACCGCACAGACAATGGCAATGCTCTTATTGCCCATCGGATTAGCGATCGGCGTCTGGTTGATGCGTTGGCTTTGGTTACTGACTCAAAGTGAACAGCGACTTGCAACCGGCGCCGCAATAATAGACTCACGGGATGCTGACGAGACGCCCGCGCAACGTTCATGGTTGGGGCAATGGCTGTTTCAAGCGGGATATCGTAGCGACAACGCCGTGACAATGTTTCTGTTAACCACCGGCGTTGCCACTTTGACTGCGATCCTTATCGCCTATGCAATCTATCGAAGCCAGGTGATCATATTATTAGAAACGTTGCTCCGCGCCATTCCGGGTAATGTCGGAGAAGTCTTTTTACCTTTGGTGTGGCTGAGCCCTTTCGCGGCAATCGGCACACTGGCCGCATTACCAACAGTGATCGTCCGGGCGCGACGTCGCAAACGCATTGCTCAGATTGAACAAGACTTACCATTGACACTCGACCTGTTAGCAACGTTGGCCGAAGCGGGGCTCAGTTTTGACGCGGCCCTCGATCGGGTGCTGGAAACCCAGCGTCGTCAAAGACCACTTGCCGAGGACTTTCGACTGTTCCGCTTGGAAATACTCACCGGCCGTGGACGCGTCGATGCACTCCAAAGACTGAATCAACACGTGAATGTGCCGTGGTTCGGGATCTTTGTTTCGGCACTCGTTCACGCCGAGCAGGTTGGTGCAGGGCTCGCAGCGACCTTGCGTGCGCAAGCCGATGACCTTCGCAGTCGCCGACGCGAGCGTGCGCTTGCGATGGCCATGGCCGTCCCTGTGAAATTGCTGTTCCCGCTAGTCACCTGTTTCCTTCCGGGCATCATGATCGCTGCGCTCGGCCCCATCATCTTCCAGATCGTACAAGTGCTCGACCAATTCACCCGTTCGGCCTTCGGAGGTTAGTGATGCGATTCCCGTTGATCGGACGCTGGGAAGATGCACAAACCGGGCATGTCTTGATCGAGCGGTTGAATGAGGCGGAAAACTTCATCCAGCGTTTCCGCGGATTGCAGTTTGCCCGTTCGCTTGATCCTGACTGCGGGCTCCTGCTGCGCAATTGCCGATCGGTTCACACCCTATGCATGCGATTTTCGATCGATCTGTTCTTCCTGAGCGCCGATTGGGAGATCCATGAAGTGTGGACTGATGTAAAACCGTGGCGAATCGTGATCCCGCGCCCAAAGCAAATCGCCCACGTCATTGAATTAGCGGCAGGCCACGACCGCAATATCACCACCGGAATGAAGACGCGTTTTACTGCGAATGATTATGTCAGCCAATGAACCTCGACCGCACCAATCCATTCGGGTACGGTATCGCCGCGATTTACTCTTGTCTCATCAGCCGCGCTTGGCACCCTGCATGGCGTGCTTGCTGATTGAGCCATCCGGCAGGCCAGGTTACAATTCAATTGCATTTAGAGCGGCTAGCGAACCAAAGCGGATATCCATCGTGAACAAACAATCAACGACTCAAGCGACCATCGCCAAGCGATCCGGCCAAGCGCTGGTGGAGTTCGCGATTATCAGCTTCGTGCTGACAGCGATGCTGATGGGGTTCCTCGGCATCATCGTGCTGGGGCTTGGTTCGTTTCAAAACAACATCGCGGCGGAGAGTGCGGGGAGGGTGCTAAACAAAGTTCTTGATTACGATTTGGCGGATGCCGAAGCCGTATTTGAAAGGCTCAAAGATGACACTGATCCGCTGTACAACGAAAGGTTCCTCATACTTTCGCGGACGGAATATTATGATTCAACATTTAAGGCAAACCTGCCACCGATCAATCGAATACTGCTTTCGAGTTTCATCTATGACGTCGATCGTGACAAATATCGGTACCCAGGCGCCGTCGTAACTAATTCGGATGGCGAAGAAACGGTTCTCATTCCTTTATTGCCCGATGCG
>DNWZ01000290.1 GCA_003506095.1 Planctomycetaceae bacterium
CTTATATCGCCCCGCGAACGTGACCCAACCGCTGCCGACGATCCTTTATGTTTGCGGACATGCGAATGTAAAAAAAGATGGTGTCAGCCTCGGCAATAAGACGGCCTATCAACACCACGGGCTGTGGTTTGCACGAAACGGTTATGTCTGTCTCGCGATCGATACGATTCAATTGGGCGAAATCGAAGGGATTCATCACGGCACTTATCGCCATGGTATGTGGTGGTGGAATAATCGTGGCTACACACCAGCAGGTGTTGAAGCGTGGAATTGCATTCGGGCGCTCGATTACCTGGAGACACGCCCCGAAGTCGATGCAAAGCGATTCGGCGTCACGGGCCGATCCGGCGGTGGTGCCTATTCTTGGTGGACGGCCGCATTGGACGATCGAATCGCGGCAGCCGTTCCGGTCGCTGGAATCACTTCTTTGCACAACCATGTTGTCGATGGTTGCGTCGAAGGGCATTGCGATTGCATGTTCATGGTCAATACCTACCAATGGGACTTTCCGATGTTGGCGGCGCTGGTCGCACCAAGGCCTCTGTTGATTTCAAACACCGATAAAGACGGTATTTTCCCACTCGAAGGCGTTGTCGATGTGCATCGTCAAGTCCGGCGAATCTATCAACTGCACAATGGATCGGCAAACCTTGGGCTGCAGATCACCGAAGGGCCTCACAAAGATACTCAAGAATTGCACATCCACGCGTTTCGTTGGTTCAATCGCCACTTGCGAGACACCGATGAAATGATCGATATCGTTGCCATTAAGGCGTTTGAACCTAGCCAGTTGAAGGTGATGGATGCTTTGCCGAGCGATGAACGCGTCACCTCGATTCACGAGTCGTTTGTACCGGCTTACGATCCCGAACAATTTCCAGCTAAGGCCGACAATTTTAAAGAGTTTCGATCCGAATCGCTCGCGCTGTTGGCCGCAAAGACGTTTCGCGCTTGGCCTAAAGATCAGGACGCCGATGCAGTTGATGTCGAACTGGCCTGGTCATGCACGGCAGATGGGGTGCGGATTCGTAAGTTCGAATACACGAGCCAGCAACCGTTCCGATTGCCGATCTACTTGCTGGACGCTTTGCCTGCGAGCGATGCGAACCCCAATCGGCCGACATCGATTTCGGATCTGGTCGTGTTGAATCAGGATGAGTACGAGAAGTTTGCAACCGCGATCAGCCATGCGTTATCAGATCATTCCGTTGCTGATAAGGATGAATCGCAACAGCGAGGCGGTTCGGACGCATGGAAGGAATTGGTCAATCGTGTATCAAAGAAACCTGGATACGCGATCGGATTTGTTGCGCTGCGAGGAATCGGGCCAACGCAGTGGGGCAAAGACGAGCGAGCCGACACGCACATTCGTCGCCGTTTTATGTTGCTGGGCCAAACCGAAGCGTCGATGCGTGTGTGGGACTTGCGACGCGCGATCGCTTCCATCGCAGAACTTGGGATGAATGACCCGTCGGGTATGACGCTGCAAGCCAACGGCGACGCAGCACCGCTGGCCGCTTATGCCTCTTTGTACGAACCAAACATCAAAGGCCTGCACTTAGAAAACGTCCCGACTCGCAACCGTTTCGCTCCCGATATGCTGAATGTATCGCGTTTCTTGGAGATGCCGCAATTAGTGCTTTTGGCCGGCGCGAATGTGAAAGAGATGACCATCGTCACGGGGCAAAAAGACTTGAGTGATTGGAAATTGTTAGCCGCGAGATTAGAAAAGCTCCGATCCGAATCGCCCGAAACGATGAACGGTCAAATCAAGATCGAACTCGCGGATTAACCGTTGTGTGGCTATCGAATCCATGCTGCCCCTACTGGCCGTGGATTGTCGTCGGCAGACGATCCGTTTTGCCCGGGTGAGAGCTGGCCCGAGACTGGGCAGCATCTGCAATTGCTGTGCAATAATTTTGGCCAGCACGCAAAGTTTGCCTAATCGCACAGGGCCGGACAACCGATACAAACGATTGTCGCGGCAGTTAGCTGCGTAATTGCTACCCCCATCGGGCGGAACGGACTACCAGGGACATCGCTGACATGACACATTGCATCGGCATTAAAAAGCGATCGGGTCGCTTCCCACGCCTGCAACGATGGTCGTGGGTCGTTGGCAGCATGCTCTGTTGGGCTTCGCCACTTTTGGCTCAAAACGAAGGTTTTTCCCCGCCGGCGCCAGTCAGCAACGGTGGTTCCATTGCGCAGTTTGAGGATTTGACGCCACCAAGCCGCTTACCGCCTGAGACAGCATCATTAAGTGGTGATCTGGACGGGGGCGACATGCGCCGGCGTGAAGAGCGATTCCTCGCAGAACGAGTGGATCCGGGTCGGACGCTAGATGTGCAGGTTGGTCGCCCCGCTGTTTTGCGATTTCGGCAAGCACCGTTCCGCGACCAGGTAGGCGATCCGGATGTGGTGGAAGTTTTGAACTTGACCGAGCAGGAACTTTCGATCAATGGACGAGAAGTCGGATCAACGGTTTTGAACCTCTGGTTTGAATCGCCAGACGGACCTGGTGGTCAAGAAGTGCTCAGCTATCTCGTGCGAGTATCAGAAGACCCTGATCGGTCGCGTAGGTTCGAACAATTGCTGTCAAATCTTGAAAAAGATGTCAATCGAGCGTTCCCCAACAGCGTCGTGAAGTTGACCTACGTTGGCTCGGAAGTGCTCGTTCGTGGTAAGGCAAAGGACATCGATGAAGCGACGCAGATACTGCGGATCGTTTCTCAGAGTTTGCCGACTGCGAGTTCGGAAGAGCGATTATCGACGCTCGAGGCCGTCAATAGTGCCAACTCACTTCGCGGCAGCGATGCCGTACGAGCTGCTTCATTTCAGTCGCCGGCATTTCCTGGAAGGTTGCCCGGAGAGCCTGGAGTTCCTGGCGTATTTGTTGATCCATTGTTACTTGACCCAGATCGGATCGCGGAAGCCGGAGGGATTGCGGGAATCGCCCGAGGCAGGACGATCACTGGCGCGAACGCGGCGCAGATCAACAGTCGTGTCGTCAATATGCTGGAAATTGCAGGGGTTCACCAAGTGCAGTTGAAGGTGACGCTTGCCGAAGTCGTGCGTGATGCAGGGCGGAGTTTGGTGACCGATTTGCAGATCGGCGATAGCGTGGTTCGCCCCGGTTCGACCAGTATCGACTTTACCGCGATCGAAGGGGTCGGACAGTTTGCGATCGAATCGAACCGGTTCTTCTTGCAAGTGGATGCATTAAAACGGCTCGGGTTGGCCCGGTCGCTGGCCGAGCCGAACCTAACGTCGCTCAACGGCCAACCGGCAAACTTCCTGGTCGGTGGCCAATTTCCGATTTTGGAATCGACCAGCACCGTTGCCGCGGTGAATCAAAACATTCGTTTCATCCCGTTCGGTGTGCAGTTGATGGTAACCCCTACGGTCAGCGACGGCGATCGAATTCGGTTGAACCTGATGGCCACCGTTTCAGAGCAGGCTGGGGGCGGAATCGGTGGTGGCGCGGGCGGTGGAGGAATTGGTGGCGGTGTGGGAAACAACGATCCGTCGCAACCGCCGTCGCTGAGTACACGAAGTTTCCAAACGACGGTCGAATTGCGCAGCAGTGAATCGCTGGCGGTAGCCGGATTGATCCGCACATCGTTGGTCAACAGTTCGGTTCGCGTGCCATTTTTGGGCGATATTCCTGTCATCGGAAACCTGTTTTCGAATAACCGCAACAGCTATCAGGAACAAGAGTTGATTTTGGTTGTCACTCCGCAACTGGTGTCACCGATTCCCGCGACGCGGCGACAACCGCTGCCGGGTTCAGACAGCTTTGAGCCGGATGATTTAGAGTTCTTTATTCATGGCAATGTGACCGGTCATATCGCAGAAGATTATCGCACGCCGGTCCGCAGCGACTTGGAAAAGATGCACGCGTTTCGACGTGCGGAACAGAAATACATTGTCGGTCGCCCGGGCCACACCAGCGGTCAAATTTTGCCGCTGCCTAAGTCGAACATTCATCAAGCGGTGGAGGTGAACCATGCCCCTACGTTCTAAGACCATGGTCTCGGGCCACACCCATCGTCGTGGACCGATGGCCTGGATCGTTTTGGCCTCCCTAAGCGGCACGCTCGGAAATGTCGGCTGCGCCAGCCTAAGGGGCAAGCAGGATTGCGGCGGCTTGGGACAAAATTGTCTCGAAACGACAGGCGATATCGCGGATCCCAAAGCATCGCTGCTGGCGACTGAACGGTGCATTGAAGAATTGCCGTGCGCTGCCGTCCCCGCACCGCCAGGAACTTATGTGAATGCTTGGTCCGATGCGATGGCGGCCCAAGCGGTTGCTCAGGGCGACATCATCACTCGCAACCTTTGGTTCGATGGTGGCCAGGAGCTTGGCCCCGATGGTCGAGAGCACTTGGTCAAAGTATCGCAATCCTTTGGTGAACGTCCGCGGTTGATTTTGATCGAAGAGGAACCGGTGGCGATCGCCGGCAGCCAAACCTATGCCGAAGCGCTGCAGGCCAATGGGGCGTTGAACAGCCAGCGGAAAGTCAACGTCGTGAGAATGCTGGGCGAACTGGGCATCGCCGATGCCGAAAACTTGGTGTTCTTCACCACCGATCGCAGCGTCGGCGTGCGCGGGATCGAAGCACCCAACGTCTTCAATCGCCAGTTCATGGGCGGTATGGGAATGGGCGGTGGCCGCGGCGGCATGGGTGGTGGCATGGGAATGGGCGGCATGGGAATGGGTGGTATGGGAATGGGTGGTATGGGAATGGGCGGCGGCATGGGAATGGGGATCGGTGGCGGCGGTTTCGGCGGCGGAGGAATGTTTTAATGTTGTCTGAACTTCGCCGGTTTTCGAACGCTAAGATCTTCTGCCTGCTGTTGGTTGCATTGTCGGGTTGCAGCTTTATTGGACCCAAGAGCAAGAACTGGGACGCGGCAGGTTCCTCAAGCGAACATGTCGCAATTCCGAATCCGGCATCGTCGGCCGGGCGAGCTGCGGCTGAAACATCCCAGAAGCTAGAGCTGGCAATCGCAATCGAAACCGCCGATCTGGCGCGCAAGCGTGGCATGGACGACGAAGCGATCGCTCAGTATCTGGTCGCTCGCAAACTTGACCCCAAGTTAAAAGGCGTCGCCCATCCGTTGGCTGTCTTATACGATCGCGCTGGCAAAATGGATGCCGCGGAGCGCGAGTATCAGTTGGCGATGAGTGAGCAGGGGAACAACGCCGATCTGTTAAGCGATTACGGATACTTTCTTTATAGTCGCGGTAAACTGACGGAAGCAGAAGCGACGCTCCGGTCGGCGATCAAGCAAACGCCCAAGCATCACCAGGCGACCATCAATTTGGCCTTAGTGGTCGGAACTCAAGGCCATTATGATGAATCACAAAGGTTGTTTACCGAAGCGATTGGGCCAGCAGCCGCGTTACACAATATTGGGATGTTGAAACTGAGGGCGGGCGACCAAGCAGGCGCAGTTGAAAGCTTGAGGGGCGCCTCAAGCCAGGACCCCAGCCTGACGGAATCGCGAGAGGTGCTGGCCAAGTTAAATGGAAACTTTAACCGTTAAACGTAATCCGTTTCGGTCCCGACGGTGCGGCGACTTCGTGCTTAGCACCGTGCTGCTTTCCCTTCGCTTCGGCAGCCGGGTCGCGTTGGTTGCGTCCGGTGCCGCGTGTCGTGGTTAACTCGATTCCACATTCGACTTTCAACCATTGCAGCGCCGCGTTTTTCACCGCAAGCATACGCGCTTGGATCAAAGCGGATTCACCCGCAGACTTGTCTTTGGTTTCGCTGGCGATGTCCGATTCGGCTTGACCAGATTGGTGCTTGGGCAACCCACGGACGTACCCTTCGGCATAAGATGCGCCGCTGCCACGCGTGTAGCCGCCATATTGCAAGTGTGCAGACGCGGCGATCGTTAGCAACAGTTCGCGGAACAACGCGATGCAGTTTTGAACATCTTTCAAGGGCCCATAAAACCAAAACAATGTTCGATGCCCCTTAGGACTGAAGTACCACCATGTCATCGGAAAGATTTCTGTCGTCAAGTAGGCGGCCAATGCCTTCTCCCACGCAAGAGCACGACTGCCGTTTAAAGGACAAGCCATTTTCGTAAACGAAACTTGATCGACGTTGTCTTTTTCGGTGATGTCCTCGCGCGACAGGTTGTGACGCAACATCAAGTTTTGCATCATCCGCAAGGCGTTGCGTTTTTCGCCTTCAGTGCTGGCGCGGTTGTTGGCCGTATTGTCCAGCGAACGCAAGCGATGCAAAATCTTGTCGAACTCCTTTTGCGTGACCACTTGTTCACGGTCTTGCCCGCCATCGGCAGTGCCAGCGCTGGTCGCCTGTTTGCGCGATCCATCGAGGCCTGAGGCGAGCTTTGTGTTCGCTTCGTCACAAGTCCAGAACCCAGCAATGGCAAACTCATCATCGGCACTTGGGTTCCACGTGTCCTGAACCACGTGGTCGATCACGGTGCTGAAATGGCCATGGCGTCGTGATTTGACGCTGGCCAAATGAACAATCACGATGCCCGGCGGCAGCGAATCGGCGGTGAATGGAACTTGATGACCGTGGGTATAACGCCAGTTACGAGCTTCCAAAAAATGGGCCGCGACGGTCGTCGGAACTCCATTTCGCGGCGTCTTTTGCGACGCCTTGCCGATCTCGCTGTAAACATCGCGGTAATGAATGCCGGTGGCGATCGCGATTGCCCGCACGACGCAGTCGCCGGTTAAGCCGACAAAGCCGCTGCCGAAACGACCGCCGTCATTCCAGTTCAATTCCATGGGGGCGTTTCCGAGACGTGTTGCGATCGACGAACCACACTCTGATGGGAAAATTGTCCTGTCTGCAGTACGGACGTACAAGCCAGGATGATTCAATTGCTTGAAAGCGGCTGTTGTGAAAGGGCCAGCGGCTAGAAGGCGACTCCATTTTATGCGTTTTTTTGCCGTGACGCAGAGGGTCAGTACCCTTTTCGGATAAGCTCTAAGGTTTCCACATCCCCTCCGATTCAGAACAGATTCGTAATGGCTTTTCGGTTATCCAGACAGTCGTCTAAGCGAGGGCCGTTGCAAAATTCCGATTCGCTTGAATATCGCTTGCGCCAGATCATTCGTCGTGGCCATGTGATGACGTCGCCTGTTCAAATGGCTGGTTACGATGCCGATGGTTTGGGCTACAAGCGATTTCGTCCCGACGCGGTCGTGATTCCGGCCGATTGTGCTGAGTTGCATGCGTTGATGCTGGCCAGCGATCGATTCGATTTACCGATCATCGTGCGAGGCGCTGGAACATCGCTATCCGGTGGCCCTGTCGCTGCACAAGGTGGAATCATCGTCCACACCTCCACGCTGCGATCGATCAATCACATATGTCCCGAAGGACTGTGGTGCGAAGTTGAATCAGGCGTGACGCTGCGGCAATTGGATAATGCATTGGTTGAACACGGTTTGTTCTACCCACCCGATCCGTCCAGCGGGATGGTATGCACCTTGGGCGGCAACGTCGCCATGAATGCTGGCGGTGCGCATTGTTTCCGGTACGGAGTGACGGGCAACTATGTACTGGGTGTCGAAGCAGTCTTGCTGGACGGTTCGATCCATCGTTTTGGAGGTCCTGCGGGCGGGCGGGGTACTTGGCGGGAAGATTGGAAACGCTTGATGGTTGGTTCGGAGGGCACACTCGGATCCTTCACACGTTTTTGGCTACGTTTGCTTCCAAGGCCCGAGAAAACCTGGACATTTCGCGCTGCGTTTGCCGACCTGCGTTCCGCTGAATCGGCAATTCATGCACTCGTCGGCCATCCGTCCTTTCCCGTAGCGATCGAATTGATGGACCCGCGATGTGTGGCACTTGTTGAGAACAGCCCGATGGCGGTTGGTTTGCCACCAGGGGCTTTTCTATTGATCACTGAAATCGACGGCCCTTGCGAGTTGGTCGATTCGCGAGTCGATTCGGTCGCAAAGCTTTTGGCTGACGCAAATGCGACTGAAGTCGATTACAGCGACGATAGCGACGTGCGCCAGCGACTTTGGCGAGCGCGGAAAGCCGCTGGCGGATTGATGGGACAGATGAGTGCAGATTTGGTTGTTCAGGACGCGGTGATTCCCAAGTCGGCGCTGAGCGAAACCTTGCAATTGATCTATCGCGAAGCGGACGCAGCATCGATTCCCGTGATCAACGTCTTTCACGCCGGCGACGGCAACTTGCATCCTAATTTCATCTTTGACTCTCGAAAGCCTGGCGAACTGCAGCGTATCGAACAAATCAACAAAACGTTGATGAAATGGGTTATCGACGTCGGTGGCACTTTATCGGGCGAGCATGGCATTGGAAATGACAAGATGGAGTACATGCCGATGGTGTTTGGAACCGAAGGGCTAAGGTTGCAGCTTGCCGTCGGAGCGACATTCAACCCTGTTCATCAATTGAACCCACTGAAAGTTTTTTCGTCACGACGTTTCGATTCCGCACCATCGAAAGAAAGTAAGCAGAGTTCGTTTAACACCAACGAAGTTCCCGCCGTTGCCGAACGACTTTTTTCGCATTTCATCGATTCGCTGGACGCAGTCGCGTGTGTGGGCGCAAACAGCATGCCATTCGATTTGGCGGCGAAATTTTCCAAATCGGGTCTCCGTTTACCACTGTTGTTCGATCCGCAGGCGACACTCGACGAACATGTCTTAGTGTCAAACTACTCGCCCGCATCATCGCGATTCGGCGGATGGTGCGACAATATCGTTGGTGTGAATTGGCAATTACCCACGGGCCAGATCGTTCGACTGGGCGAACGTGTGGTCAAGAGCACTACGGGCTATGATCTGCTGAAGTTTTTCTTAGGCTCCGGAAATCGATTCGGTCGCGCGGTCGATTATGTGATCCGACTTCGCCCAGCTGCAGAAAACAGTCGCACGTTTATTATTGATGGCACTGCACCTGGCCTAAAGGCATTTGTTTCGGATGTTACACAGTCGGACTGGACTCATTGGTTCGATTCGATCGATTGGATGATTGACCGTCGGCAATCGGGTATCGGTGAAACATCAACGCATTTGCGACTGGTCGCTCATTTACCAGACAACGAACTCGATATCGCCCAGCGTTATGTTGAACGGATCGCATTGCAGCATGGTGTCGACATGAACTATCACCATTCAACGCATGCCGTGGACGATCGGCTTGCCGATCTTGTATTGAAGGCAACACCAGATAAGGCTAGTTCGCTGGCCGAAAGGATTGCCGCGACGTTTTCACTGCGGTGCGTCGCATCGTGCTGTGTCGGCGCCGTGTGGATTTATCTTGATAATGTCGCGATGGCAGAAAAAGTCAGCCAGATGTATTGCAAACAGGTTGAAGAATCCGGCGGTGAGTGGAGTTCGCGGTGGGGCAATGTCACCCCAATATCCGCTGTTGAAGATCAGTGGATTTCAAGTTTTTTAGCCGCGGCGAGGATTCTATGAAACCTATAAACGACGAGGGCATGCCAAACGAGGCTGGTCGTGACTTACTGTCGAGTTGCGTTCATTGTGGCTTTTGCTTGGAGGTTTGTCCGACCTATCAATTGACAGGTGATGAAAACAATTCGCCTCGCGGACGCTTGAGATTGTGGAAGCAGGAAGCATCTGGTGAATTGCCAGTCGATGCTTGGACCGACTTTTATACCAGTGAATGCGTCGGATGTTTGGCGTGTGAACCGGCATGCCCTGCGAATGTTCCTTATGGCCAAATTTTGAATCAGGTTCGTAACCAGCATGTCGCTGCGGGACGGAACCGACCGAGTTTGCAGACCCGAGTGGGCGACTATCTGGCACGACGCGGTCGATTGTTCGACATGACAATGATGCCGCTGAGGTTGTTCAGGCGATACGGTGTGCTGAGACATCGCAAGCTTTTTCCGGGTAAGCCCGCGGTGGTTTTGTCGACAGCCGATTATGCCCACAAACTGACGAAGCAATTTCGACCGACTGGGCGGCGGGTCGGACTATTTGCCGGTTGTTTGATGGAGTCGGTCTTCCGTGAAATCAATTTCGCGACGGTTCGTGTACTGGTCGAAAACAACTTCCAAGTCGTTGTGCCGACTGACCAGGCCTGTTGCGGTGCATTTCAACATCACACGGGATTGGGCGATACCGATCTGCTGGACCAACGAAATCGCAAGGCGTTTGCAATCGACGATGTTGACATCGTCCTAACAAACTCATCTGGTTGTGGATTGGCATTAACCAGCGCGATTGTGGGGACAAAGCCTGTTCGCGACGTGATCGATTTTTTGGAAGACGAAAGTTTAGTCAAACGTGATCGTGTCACCGGCCAGGCCAGAATGTATATCGACTTGCCTTGTCATTTGGTTCACGGGCAGAAGGTTGCCCGACTTGCCAGGCGAGTGTTTGATGCGACCGGATACCAATGGGAATTGGCACCGATGGCGCACGATTGTTGTGGTGCGGGCGGGACGTACCAGTTCGACAAACCGGAAAACGCAGCAAAGATTTTGCAACGAAAGTCCGAGTTTTTACGTGACGCGCCGGGTGATCCGATTTATCTGGTGACGACGAATCATGTCTGCATGATGCAGTGGAATTCGGTTGTTCGTTCAGTCGCTGGAGGAAGATCGATCCAGGTTCGCCACTTGATACAAATGCTTGACCCGGGTGAGCGATCGGCACCCCGTTCATTTAACCGTTAGCGATTGCGTTGATATCTTTACCACGCCGAGCGAGGTAATGTTGCCAAATCATTCGTGTCGCAACGCTGCGGTACGGACGCCACCGCTCGGCTCGCTCGATCAAGTCTGCCGGTGTGATCAATGGTTCGGCCAGCCCTGCATCGATGTCTGCTTCGACAATCCCTTTGATCAGTCCGAGGTCGCCGGTGGGCAGGACGTCAGGGCGCATAAGAGCCATCATCAGATAGATATCCGCAGACCAATTTCCGAATCCGACCAGCGACGTAATGCTCTGTCGCACCGCATCGTCATCCAATTGATTTAGGCGAGTGACGCTGAACCGTCGTGCGATGATGGAAGCGGACAGTTCGCGGATGTACCGAGCTTTTTGGCGACTGACTCCGGCCGCGGTCATCGCTTCGGGCATCATTGTGTCAATCGATTTGGCTGATACACGTCCGCCACACGCGATACCGAGTTTGACGAATGTACTTTTTGCCGCTGCGAGCGAGACTTGTTGTTCCAGCACGATGCGAACGAGCGTCTGGAATGTCGCAGGCCGCTTCCATAAAGGTGGCGGCCCATGCAAGCGGTAGATGGGGGCGAGCGCCGGATCGATTTTCGCCAATGATTTTGCGGCCAACGCAACATCGCTGGGATCCATGCAATGCGTTTTATGATTCTGCATCAACGCTTCGCATCCCACACTCGAAATCTTATACCGGCCATCATTTAGGCTCTAGGATGCTGCAGGTGCTGCTGCTTCAGCCGGTGGGGCTGGTTCTTCGGGTTTATTTTTCGTACGAGATTTCGGGGCTCGTCGACGTGGGTTTTCTTCCCCTTCGCCGAATACCCGTGCCGGGCGGATCACCACGCTGCTTGCAACCACTTGTGTCTCGTCTGGCGGTTGGTGAAAACTACNNAACGATACCGACCTTTGCTTCGGGTGTTAACGGAATTGCGATAACGCCTCGTCCGGTATTCAAGTAAACGCCTTTACTATCTAACCCGACAACCATCCCAACCACGTTGTAATTGCCTGGAACAAAGCCCTGTTGCGGATTGGGTTTGTCGTGGCTAGCAGAATGAATACCTGGCGTGAAACCCTCTTTGGCCGAACCGGTAACAGCCGCAGTTGGCACCGGCTGAAACAATTCAATTTGTCCGACGGGCGAAACGGGTAGACCCGCTGGGCCGAGGCTGACTGTTGTCCTGGCCATCATTTGTGGGCGTACGAAGACTAGCTTTGCGTCAGCGACAAAACGAAGTCGCGTTGGGTCGTCATGCAATTTGACGGTTACATCGGTGCCATCGTCACGCGTTATGACCATCAAATTTCGCTGCGAATCCTTCAACGTACCTTTGACGTCAATCACGGTATCGAACTGGACTGTTGACTGGTTAAATGTCGGTGCCTCTAAAGCGCCGCCTTTGGGGGTTCGCGGCTTTGGCTGCGCCGCAGCATGTTGTTCGTCGACGACATTGCAGGCCACGATTGCGAGTAAACCAAATGTCGCAATTTTTGAAAGACTCAGTGAGGCAGGTCGCTGGCTCATCGGGAATACTCTTGAAAAGCAGGGGATAGCGGGGCAGGATATTCGTCGAGCGTCAGACGCTCGGCGGAGGGGCCATGGCTCTTTTGATTCGCCGTCTCTTAGAATACGGCCTCGGTATGCCGTTGTCGCGTCGCGGCCTCCAATTTTTTGCCCAATTTTAATCTTCCGCGATGTGTTCCTTCGATTCAGAGCCAAGATGAATACCCCCTTAACCTCGCCTACAGATGCAGCAGTCGCGGTGCCCAAAGGTCGGGCGATCGAGCCCGTTGCCTCGGCGATGGGAAACGCTGCGAGTGAGAGTACGGCACCATCGGCTGGTTCAAATGCCGCTCTCCAGAATCAAGGAACTCCGGATTCGCCTCGCGATCCCAAGCGGGTGACAACGCGAACGCTCGCGAAAATGCGCTCCACTGGTAAGCGAATCACCATGTTGACGGCGTACGACTTTCCGACCGCAGCGATTCTTGACGCAGCCGGAATCGACATTCTGTTAGTGGGCGATTCGTTGGCGATGGTTGTTCAGGGGCACGACACCACTTTGCCGGTGACGCTTCAGCAGATGATTTATCACGCCGAAATGGTTGGCCGGGCGGCCAAACGGGCGATGGTGGTGGTCGACTTGCCGTTCCCCGAAGGCCAGCGATCGATCGACCGAACGATCGCTTCGGCGTCAAAGATCCTCAAAAAAACTCGCTGCCATGCGGTAAAACTCGAAGGCGGTGCGGAACAGGCACAGCGGATCGAAGCGCTAACGACAGCGGGAATTCCCGTAATGGCTCACGTCGGCCTGCGACCGCAAAACATTCATGTCGATGGCGGCTATGTTGTCCAGCGTGACGAAGATCGATTGGTAAACGACGCACTGGCGGCGGAAAAGGCGGGTGCGTTCGCGGTTTTGATCGAATGTGTCCCGTCAGCAATCGCCGGCAAAATTACCGCAGCTCTGCATGTGCCAACGATCGGCATCGGTGCCGGTCCGGCGACCAGCGGACAAGTGTTAGTGGTAAACGATTTGATCGGCATGACATCCGGCTATCTGCCACGGTTTGTGACCCAATTAGCTGACGTCAAACAGGCGATCACAACCGCTGCTGCCGCCTACCGCGACTCAGTTCGCGATGGCTCATTTCCCGCTGTCTCTCACGAGTTTAAATGAAAAACGCACCGATTTCTGCATCTGAAACATCCGATGCACTGGTACAGGATATCCTCGCCGCCTTCCTTTGCCTGGCCAAAGAAACCATCGCCGACCGTGGCGTTTTCCGCGTATCGCTTTCCGGCGGTTCGACGCCGAAACGGCTTTACGAAGAACTTTCCACGAGCGATCTCGATTTTTCTCGTGTGCATTGGTTTTGGGGCGACGAGCGCAACGTGCCGCATGATCACGCCGACAGTAACTTCCGAATGGTCGATGCGGCCCTGCTGAAACCTGCCAACGTCGATTCGGCCAATGTGTTTCCGGTTCCAGTCGACGTTGACAATCCTGTCGCGGCGGCAATGAATTACGAAGCGACACTGCGGCGCCAGTTCGGGGCGTCAGACAATCCGGGCACGACGAACGATCGGGCCAGCGACTTTCCCGCTTGGGATTTAGTGCTGTTGGGATTGGGTGATGACGCCCATACCGCATCGCTGTTTCCCGAAACGTCAGCTCTCGACGTCGGTGATCGTTGGTTTGTCGAAAACTGGGTCGAGAAGTTCGCGGCGTATCGATACACGTTGACCGCTCCGGCGATCAATTCGGGAC
>DNWZ01000035.1 GCA_003506095.1 Planctomycetaceae bacterium
TCCGCCAGTCATGGGCTAACGCACCTGATGCTGGCCGGGATACAGATCGGTTTTGTGTTTGATCTTTCCACAGTAGATCGGATTGGTCAGCAACGCGTGGACGCTGCATTTGTCGAACTGGCGACCGCCTTTCGGAAGGCCCTTCTTCGAATTCCAAAGCTTGTTTTTCCAGCCACGCTTGTCGAGTTCTTCAACGACTGGCATCAAGTTCTTAAGCTCAAGGTACAGCGAGAAGATCCGGCGAACCTGAATGGCTTCTTCGGCATTGACGACCAACTTGGGCGTGCGTTCGCTACGATCGACGTCGTAGCCAAGCACTGGGTAGCCACCAGTCCACTGGCCGCGCCGGCATTGGGCGGCCAGCTTGTCTCGGATTCGCTCGCCGATGATCTCGCGTTCGAATTGCGCGAATGAGAGCAGGATGTTCAGCGTCAACCGGCCCATCGAATGCGTCGTGTTGAAATGCTGCGTCACGGAGACAAAGGAGACATTGAACTTGTCGAACGTCTCCATCACGCGAGCGAAATCCAGCAGCGAACGGCTCAGTCGATCGACTTTGTAGACGACTACGCAATCGATCTTGCCGGCTTGGATGTCTTCCATGAGCCGCTTGAGCGCTGGCCGTTCGATGTTGCCCCCTGAGAAGCCGCCATCGTCGTAGCGATCGTAAACGATCTCCCAGCCTTCACACTTCTGGCTGCGGATGTACGCCTCGGCTGCTTCACGCTGGGCGTCGAGCGAATTGAACTGCTGATCGAGCCCTTCTTCCGTCGACTTGCGAGTGTAGATCGCGCAACGAATGGTTTTCGGACGCGGTGGGGTTTTGTTGCTCATGCTTTCCTCCCAAGTCGAAAGAATAGAAATCCATTGCAGTGCGAGCCGCTAACCTCTTTCGCGATCGCGGTAAGCGATTTGTAGCGCCGGCCCTCGTACTCAAATCCTTCTTGCAAGACGATCACGCGGATCATCTTTCCTTTGTATTGCCGTTCAACGATGTTGCCTGGCGGCGGAAGACGCGGGTCCCAATCGACGAAAGCATCTGGCTCAGGAACAACAAGCTTTACGCCTTCGGTGCTGTTCGTCCTTGGAGCTGTTACACGCGTCTCAGCGCCGATCGCCAACTCCTCTGCCTTCTTCAACGCGGCTCTAGACAGCCCACCTTCTTCATTCGCCTGCAATCGCCAAGCGATGCGCCGGATCAGATATTGCTTGTTGCGGCTACGACATTCTTCTTCGAAGACCTCTTCGTAACGCTGGACCAATTGGCTGACCGTCTTATCCTTCAGTTCGGCGATCTCAAGTAAGACTTTCGGGCTCATTGATCACCTCCGTTCTTGCTCGGTGCCATTGAATCCACTTGGCCTGTGCTTAGGTCGTTCGAGTTCATACTCTCGTCCTGAGAGATCTGATCAGGCGAATTGGTGTAGGCGCTCAGCATGTGGGACTCAATCGCCTTGGCGACCAATGGTTGCTTTTTGACCCGAATCACACCTCTGGCCAACAGCGCTGCGATGTCTCTGTGTCTTGCTTCGTTGCTCACGAATTACCTCCGTTCTGAATGTCTTGACCGTCGCCAAAACCCGGTGTTTTGGAGACGTCAGACACAGAGAGGGCTCTGTCGGAAACGAAATCAAGCGGCTCGGGTAAAGAGTCGCCGAGATTGCCCAAAACAGGTTCGCCGGTGGTGGAAGTTCGCTCCGGATCGGCATTCAAGTCGCGATCTTCAGCCACCAATCGTCGGATACCGCGGAGCAGAATTTCGGCGATGGATCGAAATCGAACGGATGCCGGATCGTTCGGCTGATCGTCATTAGCGGGAAGATAGTTGAGAGAGAAAGCGTCGATGGTTCTGCCTCCATGGAAAGACCTGCGAGGGAACCGAAGTGGCATCCCTCCCAGATCTATCTATGCAAAATGGCCGAACGACGACTCATAACCTGCTCTCAAAGTTCGCTTCCTGACACCACCTAGAGAGAAGAAAACCTGGTTGAAATAGCGTCCCAATGGGTTGCCAGAAAGTCCCTGGATTTTGTCCCTAACTCAGACGGCATTTCCGGCCAAAGCCAGAGAATTTGCGAGAATTGCATGTCACTTTTGGCATTCTTGCGGATCAGCATTGACAGAAAACATGCAGAAGCATATCGTAGATCGACGATACACAATTTAGTTGCGATTGGCAATTTCACTCCCAAAGGCGATCGATCGATGGTTCGAACCAAGGCAGACGCTAAGAAATGTTGCACCACCAGCGAAACGTTGGCGCTGCCCGATGTCGCCTGGGCGGAAGACATGGCCAAGCTGACTTGGGCGCTGGCCCACCCGGCCCGGGTACGGATCGTGCGTTTATTGCTCAACCGAACGTCGTGCATGTGCGGTGAGATCGTCGAGGAAATGCCGCTGGCTCAATCGACAGTGTCCCAGCACCTGAAAATCCTGAAGGAAACCGGTTTGGTGCAGGGCGAAATCGACGGGCCTCGCGTTTGCTACTGCATCAACAAGGAGGCGATGGCCAAATTGAAGAAGCTGATCGCGGACTTGTAAGACCATGAGTAAGGCACCCATTAGTGCCGCTGGTTACTACCCAAAAAATTTTACCCATAGCTATCGTACTTCGGCGATAGGCGATAGCGTGCAAAGGAGCACACAATGAGCGAGCGAATGATGATTGATGATGTGCGGGACCAATACGCGGACGTTGCCAAGGGCACGTTATCCAACGAGTCGACCGCTGTTCGGTCCATCGCGTCGGCGTTTGGATATTCTGAGGACGAACTCAATCAGTTGCCAGCCGAAGCCAACATGGGTTTGTCTTGCGGCAACCCCTTGGCACTAGCAGGCATTCGCGAAGGCGAGGTTGTCGTCGATCTCGGATGCGGCGGTGGCATGGATGTGTTTCTCGCTGCCCGCAAAGTAGGCGAGTCAGGGCGAGTCATCGGCATCGACATGACGTCAGAGATGCTGGAGCGTGCTCGCGCTGGCCAACAAAAGCTTGGCCTGACCAACGTCGAGTTCCATCAATCAACGATTGATAAGTTGCCACTCCCCGACAACTCGGTCGACTGCGTGATCAGCAACTGCGTGATCAATCTGGTACCTGACAAGTTGGCTGTGTTTCGTGAAATTCATCGAGTGCTGAAACCAGGCGGCCGCGTGGCATTGAGCGACATTGCCCTCAAGCAAGAACTTCCGAGTGAAGTTAAGCAAAGTGTCGAAGCGTATGTCGGTTGTATCTCCGGTGCCATTCTCATCGACGACTATCGCAGCTTGCTGGAACAAGCGGGCTTTGCTTCCGTGGTCGTGACGGACACTGGCTCAGACCTAAACGCGTACGCCATGGCGAGCGACGGCGGATGTTGTGGCGGCGGTTCGTGCGGCTCAGACGAAAAGTCTTTGCACGACGGACTCGCGTCAGTCATGCAATCATTTGATGCCAATGCCTATGCCGCAAGCGTACGTGTCCACGCGTTGAAGCAATCTTCGACCAACTCCGTGAACATCATTCCCGTTTTGAATCTTCAATCAATCTCCAAGGAGAAAGTTATGAAAACTGTACAAGTCTACGACAAACCAATGTGCTGCTCGACCGGCATTTGTGGACCTGATGTCGATCCTGTTCTGCCTCAATTCGCGGCAGATCTCGATTGGCTGAAAGGCCAAGGCCACAACGTGGAACGATACAACTTGGCTCAGCAGCCGCAGGCGTTCATTGAGAACAAGACCATTCATCAAGTGCTGAGCACCGCGGGGACCGACTGCTTACCCGTCGTCGTCGTGAATGGTGAAATCGTAAGCCAAACCGTATATCCATCGCGTGAAGATCTAGCAGCCTGGATTACCGGAGCACCAGCAAAGAAACTTCTGCCTGTTAGTAATGCTGGCGGATGCTGCGGAACGAGTGGCTGTTGTTAGCAACGAACGTCGGCCCGAAGGGCCATACGATTGCCTAGCCCAGGCTAAAGGCCTGGGTTTGCGATCCAAACATGACAACACCAAGGGCCAACGGCCCGACCATTTGCCGAATCGATCGATGTCCCCATCACAATCGGCCGGACCTTTGGTCCTAACGAACAATTTGATCGACCGTTACCCAGGCCTTCAGCCTGGGCTAGGCAAACCAAGGGCCTTCGGCCCGGAAAACCATCAACCATCAACCATCAACCAACGACGGACAACCGACAACCGACAACCGACGTCAAATCTCAAATGTCAACAACAACCGGCAACGCATTTGCGACATCGGATTTCCGGCCCGAAGGGCCATACGATTGCCTAGCCCAGGCTAAAGGCCTGGGTTTGCGTTCCAACCATGACAACACCAAGGGCCAACGGCCCAACCGTTTTACCTAACCTCGAATTGATCGGACCCAACCATGAAATTTCTCGAACATCCAACCCGCAATTTGTTCTTCACAGGCAAGGGCGGAGTCGGCAAGACATCGGTTGCATGTGCGACCGCAGTAAAGCTTGCCGATGCTGGCAAGAAAGTCCTGCTCGTCTCGACTGACCCTGCATCCAATCTTGATGAAGTGCTGGGTGTCACGCTCGGAAACCATCCCACCGCGATCCCAGCGATTTCAACTTTGTTCGCAATGAATCTTGATCCCGAGAAGTCAGCCGCCGAGTATCGCGAACGGATGGTCGGCCCTTATCGAGGCCTGCTACCTGAGGCAGCCGTTAAGAGCATGGAGGAACAATTCTCGGGTTCGTGCACGCTTGAGATCGCAGCCTTCGATGAATTCTCGCGTTTGCTTGGCGATCCCAAAGCCACCGCTGAGTTCGAACATGTGATCTTCGACACCGCACCAACGGGCCACACTTTGCGATTGCTCACACTCCCTTCCGCATGGGATGGCTTCATGG
>DNWZ01000843.1 GCA_003506095.1 Planctomycetaceae bacterium
GGCGGGGATCAGCCGCTCGACGCTGTACCATTTGGAAAAAGGGGATGCGAACACGTCGTTCGGCTCACTGCTTCAGGTTATGGTCGCACTGCGACTGGAGAATGATTTGGGCCAAGTCGGTGCGGACGATTTGCTCGGTCGCAAACTCATGGATGCGGGGCTTGAGAAACTTCGCGTCTCTGGGAAGCAGCCTCACCGAAGAGCCGAACCATGACGCTCGAAATTCATGTCGATGGTGACTGGGTTGGCCTCGCAGACGCGACTCCGATCGGGCGCTTGCTCGTTGATCGCGTCCGCGGCAAAGAGAGCTTTGCCTTCTCGTAACAACCGGCTTGCGCTCGCGCCCAGCCACTGTCGCCAGCTCGATCCCGAGCTTCAACTCTATTCCGGTCGGCAGTATCCGCCCAATTCGCAACGAAGCAACTTCGGGCTGTTCCTCGATTCCCCACCTGACCGCTGGGGACGAATGCTGATGCAGCCCCGCGCGGCTCATCAAGCGTGGCTCGAAGGCCGCAAGCCGATTCGCTTGATGGATCGGGCTATCGCTTGGGAGCTCATGACGAGCAACGGCTAGGCGGGTTGTGTTTGCGAACAAGCGACCATGGGCCTTACCACCGTGCCGAATCAGCGCTCGCTGCACCACCTTGGACGGCGCTACCAGATTTAGAAAACGCCGCTTGGATCCTGCAATCCGATACGGAGGTTAGTTCTGCGAAACGGAGTAAACCGTTGCGTCTGTTGGTCGCTCCGGGAAGTTCTATCGGTGGCGCGCGTCGCGAAGCAGGTGTGCTCGACGCCCCGGGGCAACTGTGGATCGCCAAGTTTCCCGGTCGCAATGATGATCGTGACATCGGAGCGTGGGGACAGGTGACATCGGAGCTGGCGCGGGTTGCGGGAGTCACGCAATCGTCCGGCATGATCCGGCGTATTTCGCCAGCTAACTGGACATAAAGGCGATTTGCCTAGCAACACGCAAACCTATTTGCCAGCCTCAGCAGTTGATTGCGCAGTGCGGCTGTCCGAAAGGATTTGAAGTTGTTTGGGAGAATGGCTGGTGGTTGAGTAGCGCAGAAAGCCAGCGTGGGTTCGGCTGCTTGATTGCATTTTGCACTGGATTCGATACGCTGTCATTTTTGACAATTACCGATTTGTCGACAGGAATATTTATGGCTACCGGCACTAGTGCTCTTATCGAAATCCTCCCGCACTCATCATGCCTCATCGTTAAGATTCTCGAATCACAGATGCGAGACTTTGCGAGAGTGATTCAGATTAAGGAGACGATCATCACCGCGGTTCGTGAGGTGGTTCCAAAGACCGTGATCATCGATTTAAGTCAAATGCATTTCGTCGGTAGCGTTGGATTTTTAGCATTCCTTGCTATTCGCCGAGAACCGACGGTGGAAAACGTTGTCCTCTGTAATCTTGACGCTAATGTTTACAAGGTATTTTCCGTTTGCAAATTGATTCCTGACGGTGCCAACATTTCAGCTCCTTTGCAACTCGCCGATACGGTCGAGGCCGCCATCGCCTTGTACGATGGCAAGATGGATGCTTCCGAAGGCTGATGATCATCAGACAAACGCTTGAGGCGGTCCCGTCTTAGGGGGTTAGCTCATACTTCGTTTTTCCGTCAACGCGTTGGCTAAGCCCTTGTCCGAAAGCACGCGTCGGCAGCGACTCAGAAAATGTCGCCGCCTGGGCTCTCGATGCCGCGCAGCAAGGTTCACCCCTTCGGCGAATGTTTGCTCTTCGCGAAATCGTTACCAGCGCTGGGGGGCACCAATTATCAGGTGGCACCAATTATCACCATCGCTCCAAAACTGTCCTGCTCCGCCGTAAAATGGATTAGATTTGTCTGTGCAGCGCTCCTGAACCGCTTACCCTCGACTAAGCCCCTCAATTATACCTACTCAGAATGCACTCATATTGCGTCGACTGTCCTCAAAACGGCGGCTCGCAGACAAACTTAATCGCCCCAGAAGAATGAACGAGCTTGATCCGATCACCATGTTCGAAATGTGTTTCCCGGTGCGGTCACCGGTTCGCACGAAGTGACCTGCCCGCACTGCGATGCCCTGCTGACCATGCAGGTCGACGATCCGATGAGACGCGACTCGCTGCCGTGCGGTGAGTGCGACGGGCAGTTTGAAATCGACCTAGCAGACAATACTGACGAATGGATCCGCGACGCATGACCAGCCGGGCAAATAGGGCTCGATCAATGATCCTCCAACCACTCTTTGATCGGTCTTCCAAGACTTGGGTCGTCATTAAAATCATTCAACTTCGCAAGGTCCAATCCGTCAAGTTGCATGTTCTTGATCATTGTTCGCCGAACCGCGACGCCGAACCATCGAGAAGCTTCCCAGCACTGCAAGGAAGGTCTCCAAGCAACGGATCTCCATTCGATGTTGCCTTTCGAAAGTTTTTCCGCTTTGGATGATCTAACGAGCTGGAAAAGGTTTCTCAACTCGTCTCGGAATCCCTCTACAATCAATCCAGCGAGGTTTCTGCGACTTCGCAGCGCCCCATCCGCAATCTCGCATCCACCATGAAGCACATCCAACCCTCGATTGCCACGCAGATCCGAAATCAACTGTTCTTCGATGCGTTCGTCATCACACCAAATGGCATCACGCCATGCTTTCACCCGACGATTCGCCGGTTTGACCTGCAAATCATATTTAAGACGATGAGCCTCTGATAATTCGAGGAATCGTGGTTCGATCGCTCCCGATCCTTTTTGTTTCCTGTCCTTGCACCGCACTACTCGATAGAGTCGCTCGACGTCATCGGCCGACTGATCGGCACGTGCCTCTTTTCGCTTTGCAATACCAGTGAATTGATACTTTGCTTCCTTTTCACCCTTGAGCCAACTGAGATCAGGATAAACCTTCGAAACGCAGTCAAACTCCCATTGGTTGAGGTAGAACCAATATTCTCCATCGAACGAGGCCAACTTTCGATCCTCGGCCGGAAGTGCATACAACATCCGAAACTGCGTGAGAGCGTCAGCCCAGTCTCTCAGAACGGTGGTGTTGAGCACAAACCGCCGCCGTCCAACTTTGAAGCTGACCAGCCCGAGTCCGGATTCAAAATTCAGGATACAAACAAACTCACGAATTTTTTCGACTGGCGCACCGATGGATTTGAATCCATCAATCAGACGCCTGTAGTGCTCAGAGGGATAAATGCATTCGTAGTCCAGGTGGTGCAGCAAAACGACATCGCGAACGCCAGGCTTTATCTCCTCCAATCGCACAAAGCGGAGATCGTACGCACAGATGAACTCATCAAACCGCCGAAATTCATCGAGGTCATCACTCGGTTCCAAGACGAAACTGGCACTTTCTCCGCGAAGATGCTTGTAGGTCGGCGGCGGAGCGATACCCAATCGCTTGCGTTGATTCGCATCGAGTACAAAGCCTGCTTGATAAAGCCAAGTCATCGATTGGCTGAACGGATTCGCGATCGATTGATTCTTTGGCATGGCTCAAAACTCAACGCTTCTGAAGTTCGAAATGGCTGTCAGTCCAACTGGTGGCCAGTGTACGGAAAACAAACTGCACTGTGGGACTTGGGTGTATCGATCGAATCAAACCCGGCACAAAAAAGTGCCGACAAATTTTCCAGCCCCAAACCGCATTGCCTACACTCCGTCGGGCAACGATTCGTCGATATCATCGAGCGGAAAACCACCATCGAGGATAAACTTTCGTAGCAGCGTAGCGGCATTTTTCTTCACGCGCGGTACAAAAATGTCGCCACACTGAAACGGCGTGAAAATCGGGCTCGGTTGCTGCTGGTAGAGCGATTGGTATCGCCACTTTGGATAGCTTCTACGGCGATCAGGGCGCGGCTACGACGTCAATTTAAAAAATTGGCGTAGCAGCAAACGCTGGTGCTGTCGAATCTTCGCGCTGCCAATTTTTGCTCAGGCCGCGGCTCGGTACGACTTCAGATGCCCGCCAAGCTTGCCGTGGCAGACGAGCTTGTGCTTCGCCAGATCGACCACCGGTGGCTCACCTGCATCTCGCACTAGCGGCAGATGATCCCGGCAGGTACGGCCGCGACGCTTGTTGTACCAATCGTCACCGATCCTCAAGATATCATCAAGGTGCTTGTCGGTGACCACGCAGAAACCATTGAGCACCTTGGAATTGCCCACGAAAAGTTGACAGTCGACCGCCCTTAACGGAAAGGTAAATGGTGAGGCCTGAGGATCAGGATGCACCGACGATTGGCGGTTCATTGATCGCTTACTCGAAGTCGATCGGACTCTGGTAGTCCAGCGACGAGTGCAAGTGATGAGGGTTATCCGTTCATGCAAAAAGCGGCAGGGCTGTGCTTCTCAAAACCACACCTAACTGCATTCACAGTGTTCTGAATGCATAAAAGGTGCAGCTACTGATTGGAAGCTTCCTCTTCGTGCACCGCTGCAAGCCGATCTTGTCCAAGCGACTTGTACACCGCCGCCAGGCGTTCATGTGCTACTTTCCTCGCCTGCCCCGTGCGGTGCGGCAACACTCTTACCAGGTCGACAAGGGCTTCATCCCAGCGTTCCATTTTCATCAGCACAAATCCCCGCGTCGCATAGTACTCAATATTTTCAGGCCGTTTTGAAATTGCCAGGTCGATCAAATCCTTCGCGCGATTAAGGTCGGGGTTCTCTCGGTTGGATTCTAACCAAGCTAAGTTATTAGCGACATCGATCAAAGTAGGGTTGATCTCCCAGGCTTTCTCGGTGTGCCAAAGTGAATCGTCCAGGTCACCGTCCAGCCAGCGTATTGCACCCAGAGTGAAGTGTGCCATCGCCACGGTCTCTCCGCGACCGACCAGACGCTCCAGTTTACCCCGCAATTCCAGTCGCTGTTCAAGACTTTGTGCCGCCTCATAAACAAGCGCAAGCATCGCGTAAGCCGCCTCATTTTGAGGATCAAACTCAAATGCTTTAGCAAGCAAACTGGTGAACTGTGAAAAATCTTCTGAAAGCTTGTCCTTCAAATCGATCATTTGATGCACACGCAAATCTGCCGCCATTCGACGTAGTTCAATACGGTCTGTCAGTGCAAGGCCATCATCTAGAACATCCGACGCCTGATTTACGCGCCCGGTGTCAACCAGAACCCGACACATCCCCATTCTCGACTGGTAGTCAAGTGGGTCACCAGCTAGTCGCTTCGCAAAATACAACTCGGCTTCGCAATAACATTTATCACGCTGCTTTGTGTCGCCTATTTCGCCGCTCGCAATTGCGGCGACCAGCCAGCGAGTCGGATCGAAGCTGGCGGACTCAATGATTTTTTTCACCCCTTTTTCAATCTGACCGCTGGCAATGTAAAAATCAGTCCACAAATCCAGCAATTGCAACGGATCGTCCGTGCCACTTCGGCTAAGGTGATGCCGATAACGGAGCAGCGTTTCTTCCAATGCTTTCGAACCACCGCTACTTTGGTCGAGTGTTGCAACCAGTCGTGAGCACTGAATCGCTTTCCAACGATGTGCTTCGAAATAGCCGCCTCCACTTTCGGGCGCCAATTGATTGATCAACTCCTGCGCGGCTACAAAATCACCGCTTCGGGCCGCAATCAATGCCCATTGAAACTCATCTTTAGGATCGGCCGCACTATCAGAGCAGACCAAGCGGCTTAAAAAAAACCTTGCGCGATCGAAATCCTTATCTGAAACAGCTTGACGCGCAAGCGATCTGTAACGCTGTTTGATGCTTTCCGACTTCAAAGAAGAGCGGGTCATCACCGCGCCGAAGGCAACGATAACTAAAAGCGGTAGAACAGCTTTAGGATATGGACTATAACGAGGCATGGATTCAAAAGCAGGAGATTGGAGATGAAAAGGCTTTTAAATTTCTAGGGTCGGCGTTGCACGTAAACAAACGGACACGGGAAGATCATGCAAAACCTTAATTGCTGACGTGTACTAACTGCGAGAGTCGCAACGTATTGCCTCGCTTCCAATTTACAATCTCACGCCGCGCCTCAAAAAAGAGCCGCCTAAATCTTTCGCGGTCGTCGTCGCTAAGCGGACGATTGGACTTTGCAAAAATCTGAACGGTTTCGATAGGCAATCTTTCGGGTGTGATGGAATGCAAATGCCGATCTCGCAGCCCAAGCCCATCGAAAAGCCGGGAAAACAGCATCATCGACATTCCTTGAAAGGACCACGGATCACTAGTTTTTGTTTCAGCCACGGGATTCCCGTGACTATCAATCGCTGAAAAAAAAACGGCTCCCCACTGGAGGCGACGGTGCATCAGCAGTTCTGAGTGCGAAAAACGACCAAGACTTACAGGATCAGGATGGATGTCTGCGACGGAATTGATCTCAGAAACAATTCCAAAGGTAGGCTCGGTCTTCCAGCCAACATTCGAATAGCAGACATTCAGATTGTGCCATGTATCCCAAGGGCTGTCCAAGGAAACCGTGGCTTGCAATGTGTCGTCGGAGTATTCCCAATGGTAGGAGTTCTGTGCCCAAAGGTAATTGGAACCACGTCTTTCGTGTCTAAAACTCGCTAGGCGAAACCCCGCAAGCGTATCGGGCAATACTGATTCGTAAGCGGCAGTAGCGACCCCAGTTAATTTACTTTCACCATTTGGTACAAAGGAAGACCGAACCCAAGCGGACCGCAAACTGATACCAGCAAGCAAAATAAACCCAAGCAGCACCCTCGATCTTGACCTGCCAATCATCGGAAATGGCACGAATAGAAGTTTAGAAATGCTTTCGATATCTTCCTTGCGGTAAATCTCAGCTATCGCCTCAGAACAGGTGGAAAGGTAGAATTCGTTTTTAACCATTCCGAACACAGCAGCGTCGGTCAGTCCTGCCATCAATAAGATGAATCCAAAGGCAAAGATCCCGAGCAGGTCGTGACCCCAGCCCCCCGCTATCCACGGGGCGGAATCAGCAAACACAATCACAGCAACTATCCGCAGGATGTTTCCGAGCAACACCCAAGCGAAAGCCTGCCCGAAATTAAACAGGATTCGCCACCACCTGTGCCCCTGTCCCACGCCATAAATAGCAACCATTGCCCATGAAGAGAACAACGACCTCACACCGCCACATGCTTCTTCGGCTAGAAACTGGTTGCTAAGCGTTTGAAGAATAACGCCTTGACGATAATGAAGTACCCCAATTCCATCGAGAAAATAGCTAGGCTCTGTCTGAAAACCGTTGTGTCCTCCGATTCGTACAGTATTTTGGTCAAATCTGTACGAGTTTGGGAGGAACAAAATGGTTCAGCGACATTGCCTAACCGACGATCAGTGGGAGTTAGTGGCGGAC
>DNWZ01000793.1 GCA_003506095.1 Planctomycetaceae bacterium
GAGCACAGCTGGGGACACAACAACGTGGTTCCGGCGGGGACACCGTTTTCCGACCACGGGGCTAGGCTTTTGAGGAGCACAGCTGGGGACACAACAACGTGGTTCCGGCGGGGACACCGTTTTCCGACCACGGGGCTAGGCTTTTGGGCAATTGCCATCAACGCATCTGTTGGGCTCAAGCGGCTTATTTTCTCCTGTTTTCATCGGGTGGTGCATTGAACTCCGACCAGAAATGTGGTCATCTGTGCACAATACTTTCCGTCTATTCGGTTGTCTCGTGGGAGTATCATCTCATGGCTCGACTTGCTCGCTGCGAAATCTTTGACCCTCGCGAGGTCGCTGTTGTTCATGTCATGAATCGCGTCTGCCGACGATGCTTCCTTCTGGGCAACGATCCCGTCTCCGGAAAGTCCTTTGATCATCGCAAAGGCTGGATCGAGAACGAATTGAAGCGATTGGCGGCCATCATGGGTATCGATTTGCTTACCTTTGCTTGCCTTTCCAATCATTTTCACCTCATCCTCCGCTCGCGCCCCGATGTTGTGAAAACCTGGACCGATCACGAAATCGCTCAGCGATGGTGTCGTCTCTGCCCGGCAAAAAAATGCGCTGATCCCGCAAACTACAAACCCACTTCGGCCGAGATTGAGATGATCGTCAATTGCCCCGAGCGATTGGCCGAAGTGCGATTGCGACTGAGCGATGTATCTTGGTGGATGCGAATCCTTTGCCAGAAGATTGCGATTCGTGCAAATCTAGAAGATGGTGAGCTGGGGAAGTTTTGGCAAAGTCGTTACCGTGCTGTTAGGCTGCTGGACGAAGAAGCGTTGCTTGCTTGTGCCGCGTACGTCGATCTGAATCCGATCCGAGCAGCAATTGCTGAAACGTTGGAAACGAGCGACTTCACTTCAGTACAGCGACGCATCCAATCGATGCTCGCAGAGGAAATAACAGCATCCGCGCAACCGGAATCGCTGGCCGACCCATGCAACGATATCACCACGTCGGCGTCGGAACCCCGACTTCCAGACCGCGAGCCGACGGCCGAGGCCACGCCAGCGACGATGCACGCAGGACGCGACAGTAGTTCGCCAGCGTTTCTCGCTCCTGTGGAACTCGATCGGCGAGGCGACGCGGTTGGTCCGTGCCCCAGCTTCAGTGGCCAACGTTGCAGCGACAAAGGATTTTTGGCGATGTCGCTGGACGAATATCTGGCTTTGTTGGACTGGACGGCGCGTCAACACGTTTCTGGTAAGCAAGGGGCAACGCCGAAGGATGTGCCGCCGATATTTGCGAGATTGGCAGTGCGCCCAGAAGTCTGGTGTGAATTGGCAAGCGATTTTGGCAGGTTGTTTGGCGTTATCGCTGGCCAACCGCATCGGATCGACGAACACCGCAGTCGTCGCCAGCAGCGGCCATACCGCATTCGCCGCCGTACACGCGAGTTGCTAAACGGCGACTGAATTGCCTTCAGTGGCGAAGCAAAGCACACCAACTCTATCACATTGAATGCCCTGCATTTTCTTACGCATCGCTTTGTTGCTCACCCGGTGATTTCACGCCTGCACTTGGCCTGGGCATCCGTAGTCAGAGCCCCGACTAGGCGATCGCAAACAACGCAACGGCCACTGAGACTCGGAAACCCCAACGTCTCGATCAAAACGCAAAATGCTGTGTCCCACACAACCTAAATGCTGTGTCCCCACACAACCTACGGAAACCCCACGATCAAAACGCAAAATGCTGTGTCCCCACACAAGCTACAAACTAACGCAACCTACGATCAAAACGCTAAATGCTGTGTCCCCACACAAGCTAACGATCGAGCGTCGACTCGCTAGTCGCATCGTCGGCGTTTTCATCGATGGCTTCACTAGCGGCTTGACCCACGATGGCGGCGGCCAATGCACCGTCATCGCTTGGCGGCACCCAGCGCAAATCAATGACCAATGCATCGCCATCGACCGTCGTCAAAACTGCCGGAACGCCTTCAGCCAACTG
This sequence comes from Planctomycetaceae bacterium, assembly GCA_003506095.1. Lineage (GTDB taxonomy): Bacteria > Planctomycetota > Planctomycetia > Pirellulales > Pirellulaceae > UBA6163. The sequence goes on from DNWZ01000793.1 coordinate 2,002, forward strand.
CCGAGCCCAAGATTCCGACGATTTTGTTTGATGCTGCAGACGCAGCTGACGCGATGCGATTTGCCATGGACCAGACGTTGTCAGCGATGCCGGTGCGGATGAAACTTGGCAAGTTCGGACCGATTCATCGCCCGAAACACGCGTTGCTAATCGTTCGGCGCGGCTACGAAGATTTTCTTCGCCGGTGTGCAACATCGACAGAATTGGATGCATAGACGCATGACCGCCTGACAACGTTTCCAGTGCGTGCGTCATCATGGCAGTAATCGCTACGCTTGCACGAACCGTGCGCCAAATCGCCGACTGGCCAATCGATTCGACCAAATCCTTGCGGCCGATGATCAATCCGCATGACGGTCCGCCCAGCACCCCATCGCCGGGTACAATCACCAAATCGGCACACGCCTGCTCTGCGTCGCCGTCCAACAATTCGGCAGCGGACCGCAATGACGGTTTAAACATTTCTCGCAAATCGACGCCAGCGTCCGGCTTGGGCCGCTGCAGTCCGCCACATGCCATCATCAATACGATTCGTGTCGCTTGCTGACCTTGGCTGGACCGAAACCAAATCGGATTGCTGCTGCCATTGTCAACCGCCAGCAGAAGGGCCTGGCTAGGAAGCGACGCGGCATCCGTGTCCGCAATTCCATCGACCGATCCGACTTCATGAACATGCTCTCGCGAATCCGAGCCAGTCGCCTGCGGCACGAACGCTTCAGGAACCGGCGTGCCACTGGGCAATCGCAACGACTGACTGCGGTGCATGTAAAGCGGCTTTCCGCCACGGGTCATACCGATCGCCAAGCAGGCCGCATCCACATTGCTGGCGACCAAGATGGCCAAGCCATTGTCACCAGCGCATCGATTCAGTCGTCTTTGCAAGCGATCGACCGCGATCGGAGTCACCAGTGGTGGCGAAGCGAACGCCTCGGCCACCAAATCGACACTGCCCACGCCTGCCGGAACGCCTTGAATCCGCGGCTCTATTAAACTGCCGCTCGCATTAATCACCGGAGTAACCAAAGCCGAATGCCGCCGGGCCCAGCGGTCGATCATGTCCTTGCCAACCCGTGCACCGCGCATCACCGAATCGACGCCGCGTGCCGCAGACTGGGGCAAATCGTCCAACCACTGCCCGGCTCGCTGCTTGATCTGGTCGATTCGCTCCGGAGGCACTTTATCAACCACCGAGCCCACGCCGCGCATCAACGCCTCGACTGCCCATGTCGGAATTGCCATCGTCTTTACCCCTTTTACCCCTGGAGATTCATAAACCCGCTGAACCGTCATTGTATTCGGTCACTCGGATCAAGCAGAGGCGTGGCAAAGATCCAATGGATGCGAAAGCCTCTCCAATCAGGGTATCGCCAATTCGGACACCCGGCACAGCACCGCGAAAACGATGGACAAGTCGTTTTTAATTCGGGTGCGGCTGGCTAAGAAAGTCGTTTACCGTTTTCACTTCTTTTTGCGGAGTTTTCGAACCGAAGACACTGCCCCAAAAACCTGGCTCGGTGCTCTTGGACGACGCTTTTGACGGCTTCGGGGCATTGTCCGATACGAATATCTTGGATGGGTTAAGTGCGTCTTTCGTTTTTGTCCAGCCACGCTTGGCCGACTGATTCATATCCGACATCACACCCTGAGATTTTTTCTTGATTCGTGGCGGCTCTGTCCAAGGCATCGATGGCCACTTCCACTGCGTAGGGACCAACCAACTAGGCATCGACGCCCCGCCCCCCGAACTAGGCGGAGCGGCAAAACAGGGCGATGCGATACAAAGGACCAGAAAAATGGCGATCAATCGAAAGACTTTTGACACATTCATGATAGGTTCCCAATTTGCAACACATACCGATCGAAACTGAGCTTTCGCAAATTTTTGGCCGCTGAGTCTAGGCCACTTTTCTAAAACTAGAATCTGAATCGTCCAGTCCGATGCCGTGCAAATCACTGGCCTGAACGATTGACAAGAAATCAATCGCCAGGACGACACCGATTGGAGTCGGCAGAATCCTCCATCCATTGCGTCACGATAAGGCCTGTTTTAGAATCCGAAGATCAGATTAAAAACGCTTGTTCCAACGGACCAATCGATGGCCCCTACAGCCCATTCGCCCAACGTTTTGCTTTATGAAGGAGCGATTCGTAGTGTCGAACGATTGATTCAAGAACACGCCGCTTCACATATCTTTCTTGTTGTTGATGAGGATGCATATCGATTCTCAGGTGCTGATGATACGCTAAAATCCTTATTAGCAAATCTTCATACAACGCGGTTTTGCGGTTTTCAGCCCAACCCAAAATTGGTCGACATCCAACGGGGCGTTAGTCTCTTTCGTGCCAACCCACCAGAATTAGTGATCGCAATTGGTGGCGGAACGGCAATCGACCTGGGCAAGTTAATCGGATTCATTGGCCCTCAGAACGAAGCTTCACGCGAAATCGTCACTGGCAACAAGATCGGAACGGTCGATGCTTTGCCAATGATTGCGATTCCTACAACTGCCGGAACAGGCAGCGAAGCGACTCATTTCGCGGTGGCATATATCGGCACCGATAAATACTCAGTGGCCCACCCATCGATGCTTCCCGCTCACGCTGTGATCGACCCTCGTTTAACACACAGCCTTCCCGGCCCAATCACCGCCGCAACGGGACTCGACGCGTTCTGTCAAGCGATCGAATCGATCTGGGCTGTCGGAGCAACAGACGAATCGATCGAATACGCTTCAACCGCAGTCGAATGCGCTTACCAATATTTGCAAATAAGTGTAAAAACGCCGACGCCTGAATCAAGACTAGCAATGAGTCGCGCATCGCACCTCGCCGGTAAAGCAATCAACATCAGCAAAACCACAGCCCCCCACGCGCTTTCTTACATACTAACCTCTAAATACAAGGTGCCGCACGGATTCGCGGTGGCAATGACGCTTTCCAAATTCCTAGCTTTCAACGCTGCAATAGATGCAAATGAATGCGTGGACAGTCGAGGCCACGAAGATGTGTGCAAACGCATTTTACGGATTGTGAGTCTTCTAGGTGCGACCAGCATTGCCGAGGCCTGCCGTTTGATCGATTCACTCGCTGTGTCGATCGGTTGCCCCACATCGCTTGTTGATCTTGGAATCACTCGCCAGGAGCAACTGAGCGAAATTGCCGCGAGTGTCAACGTCCAGCGAATGTCGAATAATCCTCGAAAGATCAATCATTCCATGATCGTACAACTGCTCAGCCAAGACTTCCCTGCCGATCTCGCACGCCTTTAACCATAGAAGCGGCTGTCCAACATAAGTATCAAGTGTCCGTTTTAGAGCAAACCGGAAAAGGGGCCTGAACCTTTCCGGATAGTCCCTTACAATGTTTTTGGAAATTTCATGAAGCCTTCTATCGGGTTGGTTGTTTTTGACTGGGCGGGCACCACCGTCGACTTCGGGTCCCGGGCACCAGCGACCGCATTCAAAAGCGTCTTTGCCGAACATGGAGTCGACGTTACCGACGCCGAAGCTCGCGCACCGATGGGAATGAACAAACGTCAACATCTGCTAGCAATGCTGACGCAACCGCGAGTTGATTCGTTGTGGAAATCAGTGCACGGACGATCTTGGAACGAAGAAGATGTTGACCAGATGTATCATGAATTCATGCCTTTGCAATTGAAGACGATTGCACAGCATAGTGAACTGGTTCCCGGCTTGGTCGATGCCGTAAGTGAATTACGCACACTGGGTTGCAAAATTGCTGGAACAACTGGGTATTTTCGCGAAGCTGCAGAGACGGTTTCCAAACACGCCGCAGCATCGGGGTTTAAAGTTGACGCAAATGTTTGTGCGGATGACGTTGCACAAGGCCGTCCCGCGCCGTGGATGATTTATCGTGCCATGGAACAAACAGGTGCTTACCCGCCGAGCGCTGTGATCAACATTGGTGACACCCTTGCTGACATTCAAGCCGGTGCCCATGCGGGATGCTGGTCAGTGGGCGTCTGCGACAGCAGCAGCATCATGGGACTGTCGCACGACGATTTCGTCTCCCTACCGGATCATCAACGCGCGGCGAATCTTCTCGATGTCGCAAAATCGTTCCAATCCGCCGGCAGCCACGCAACAATCGCCACGATCAGCCAATTACCAGCTCTGGTGCGTAGGCTTAATCAATTGCAAGAAACCAGCCCAAGATTTATAGACCATGCTCAATAGCTTCCGATCCATTTCGATGCCGCCTATAAGCCTGAAGTCGACCGAGGCTCCATTTAAATAGTAGTGGCAAAATCCCAATGATTGCGAAAGCGAGCAGCAGTTGCCAGGACAACACCAGGCCAACGCCGTCGGACGCCATTTTCTGCAGACTGGGAAATTGTGACCCCGCGTAGACATAAGCGACGGTCGCGGGCAACATTCCGATTTGACTGACCCACCAGAAGCTTACCACGCCAATACCTGTTAAGCCCATCAATGCATTGATCACAAAAAAGGGAATTGCGGGCATCAAACGCAGCGAAAAAAGATAGAACGCACCTTCTCGTCGCATCGCATCTTGGACACTCTGCAATCGCGATGAAAACTTTCGCTGGACCATGTCGCGAAAGAAGTATCGCGTAAGCAGGAACGCAACTGTCGCTCCACCGGTCGATCCGATACTGACAATCACCAATCCCTGCCAAAAACCAAAGTACCACCCATAACTCAACGTCAACGCCGTCGCACCCGGAATCGATAAGCCGGCAACTGCTATGTAGATAAGTGTCGCTATCACCACAGCTAGCCATGGCCTCTCGGTTCGGTACTGGCGAAGCGCGACCTCTTGACCAGCGAGATAATCGAGCGACAGAAGGTCTCCAAATCGCAAATAGCCCACACCCGCGGCAGCAACCAACAGTACGAGCGCAATCAGCTTTAGCCTTCCGCGACCTACCGGCGGGTCGACATCACCCATGCTGATTGAATCATCCAGCTTTTCTGGGCCGACGTTCACTTGATCTGTTCCAATAATGACATGGATTCCATTGCGATGCAGATGGGAATCGTACCAACAGTACGCCAACGGACCAACGCCCGCCTGTCGACGATTTTTTACAACGATCGACTCCTCCCAGTCTGGAGCAATACAGCGATATCGCAGAGCGACTTTCGAACTCGCAATCTGTTGCGAATCATCTAGCCACTCCTCAGAGCATGATTCCGCCGTCCGCCGAGAGCTCGCGTCCTTCCGCCAAAAATCTTCGGCCCCGCATTTAACCACATGACGGCACAATTGCGTAACATGGATGTCTTCAGTCACTTTTTTGCAAATCTTGAGAGCCGAAATGAATAAGCCAGCAATTGTCGAGTTCACTGAAATCGAAGGCGAGACAGAACTAGCCGCTCCAGAGACTTACGCAGCACTTCTTATTGATTGGGCCGCTGATCGCCACGTTTCGGATCTCTTCATATCGGACGACCAACGCAGCGTTACCGTTTCTGTGCGTCGTCTAGGTCGAGTGGAACTCGTCCGCCGACTGGCGAAAGACTACGGCAATCGACTGCAGGGACATTTCCGAGCGATTTCTGGTGCTGGTGCCGGCGACGCGATCCACCCCGCCGATGGACGCGGGGTTGTCACCAGCGAAGATGGTAAAGATCACGAGTTCCGGCTGTCTGCAATTCCCACGCTTTTCGGTCAGGACGTCACGGTTCGACTATTCGACTCTAAGCGCGGTGATTGCGGCTTAGAAAGCCTGGGGCTGGACGACGGCGAAGTCGCCGCACTGAAGCGATTGCTCGATCAACCTTCAGGGCTGATGTTGGTTAGCGGCCCAGTCGCCAGCGGCAAAACGTGTACGCTCTATTCATCGCTGCATTATTTGAACGACGGAACACTGAAGATTCATACGATCGAAGACCCGGTTGAATATGCGATTCACGGAGTCCAACAAACGCAAGTCAACTTGCGTGCCAAACTCGACTTTTCCGATCTCCTTACCGCCGTTTTGCGTCACAGCCCCGATGTGATCATGATCGGCGAAATTCGCGACGCCCGCAGCGCCGCAACCGCTGTCCGAGCCGGTGCCAGCGGCCAACTTGTGCTCGCCACAGTCCACGCCGACTCGGCCGCCCAGGCGATCAACACGATGTTGCAGTACGAAACCAATCCGACGTTTTTGGCGCGAACGTTGATTGGTGTTGTCAATCAACGTCTGATCAGCAAACTGTGCCTGGATTGCCGCCAAGAGATTTGGGCCGCTGACGACCTGTGCCGCAATGAGCGTGTTTGGCAAAAACTTGGCGGAGTTCAACCGAAGCTCCATCGCAAAGTCGGGTGCCCCAAGTGCTACGAGACCGGTTTTTCGTCGCTGAACTGTTTACCAGAAATCATGTGCATCGACCGCGATATCGAACAAGCAATCATCCATGGTGACGACGCGGGACAGATCGAACAAATCGCCATCGACCACGGCATGCTGTCGCTAGCCGATGCAGCACAAGTTCGGGTCCTTCGTGGCGATACAACCGCCTCCGAAGCCTGCCGCGTTATCGAACACCCCGACCTTTCCTTCCTAGTCGCGAAAGAACGTGAACTTCGCTAGGAAAAGCCGTCCCAGCACTCGCCACAACACAACCGTTTGCGTCCAGTCCGAAAGCCGTATTCTGTTTTAACACACGTTGACCACGTGTTATAATTTGCCGAGTTCCCCCCGGAGCGCAACCGAAAAGGGGCTTGCCCCCTCTCCGGCGAGGCCAAAAACCAATGAATTCGACTCGCCTCCAACGGGTCAGCCCCCTTTTCGGATAGGCTTTCAGATTCCTCCTCCTTAAGGAAGCAGCGATGTGGGTTAAAAACCATTGCCGATTGTTCGCAGTCGCGTTCAGCATAGGAACGAGCGTTGGGCTGCTGATACTTGGCGGGGCCGCGATGGCCCAAAATACGTCAGCGGCAACCGATTCAACTGCCACCGCAGCAAACGAAGCCGCAACCGACGATAAACCGGTTGAGTATGTGCCAAAGACAAAAGCACAACTTCGAAAACTATTGTCGAACTTGCAGTTCAAAGTCACGCAAAACGAAGGGACAGAACCAGCCTTTAACAACCTCTATTGGAACAACAAACGGGACGGCAAGTATCACTGCATTGTTTGTGACCAACCGGCGTTTGACAGCAAGACAAAGTTCGAATCGGGTACCGGATGGCCAAGCTTTTTCCAACCAGTGGATCCTAAGTCAGTCGGATACAAGAACGACTTCCATCTGTTCTACAAACGCGTCGAAGTCCACTGCAGTCGCTGTGGTGCTCACTTCGGCCATGTCTTTGACGACGGCCCCGTTCCAACGGGCAAGCGATATTGCATGAACAGCGCTTCTTTGAAGTTTTACGAACGCAAGAACCCAGAACAGCAATGACATTTTGCCTCCGCAAGAATCACTCAACAATTCCATTGAGAGCAAAGCCCTTCTTGCGCAGCAAACATGCGTCACATCTACCGCAAGCAATGCCACCCGGCCCGGGGTCATAGCACGACAACGTCATCGAATAATCGATCCCAAGACCTAGCCCGAGCGAAATAATCTCAGCCTTGGACAAGTGCAACAGTGGCGTGTGAATCTTAACCGTTTCACCTTGAACTGCCGACTTTGTCGCTAGGTTCGCCATCGCTTCAAAGGCCGCGATATATTCGCCACGACAATCTGGGTATCCGCTGTAGTCCAGCGCATTCACCCCGATAAAAATATCGCGACTGCCGACAACCTCAGCAAACGCAAGTGCCAACGACAAAAAGACTGTATTTCTTGCCGGGACATAAGTGATCGGGATCTCCGTTCCGACACCTTCAACCGTATCCGATTTCGGAACCGCCAAGCGATGGTCTGTAAGGGCCGAACCGCCGAATTGTGCAAGGTTGATATCGACAATTCGGTGCGATGCGACCGCAAACGTTTTCGCCAAACGCTCTGCACGTTCGAGCTCGTACTCATGTCGCTGGCCATAGCGAAAACTGAGTGCGTGAGTCGCATAGCCCTCTTTGCGAGCGATGGCCAAACAAGTCGCACTATCCAGCCCACCGGACAACAAGACAATCGCGGCCGATCCTTGCGGCGAATAATCCAATGATCTTATATCACCACTCATGACTTCGGCTTCCACAACTTTCGACCGATCCCAGGATGGTAGTTCGTCCAGGACTCACTACCGCTAACATCGGTATCAATAATCGAAAGCGCCGCAGCCATCTTCGCATCCAAGTTATCAATGTGATGCAATGCGATCGCTTCCAGCGTATGCGGGATTCGCGGGCTGCCGAACTCCAGCAAACCATGATGACTGAGGATCAAATGTTGCAATTGCGTCTGCAAATCGATTGGCAATTCGTGATCACACTCAGCCTTTAAAAAGCGAATCTTCTCATCCAGCATCTGCACACCAATGACCAAGTGACCTATCAGTTGGCCACGATCGGTATAGGTCGACTCGCCGCCCGACGTGATCTCGTCAATTTTCCCAAGATCGTGCAAGAAAGCGCCAAACATCAACAATTCGACATCCAAGCCTTTATATCTCGGCCCAATGACTTGTGCGATCTCGATCAAATCGATCGTATGCTGCAACAGGCCGCCGGGATATGCGTGATGATTGTTGATCGCTGCTGGCGCGATTTGCAGTTTACTCATGAAACCTGCATCATCCAGAAACGCCTTGGCCAAGCGTCGCAAATGGACATTATGCAGCCCGGTTAACAATTCAGCCAAACGATCCGTCAGTCGTTCGGCGAGTTTGGAATCGAATCGATCGAAATCTGACAGATCGACATCGTCCGCCGACATGCGATTCAATTCCGTCACGATGATCTGCAGGTTGCCGTTATGCAACTGGGTTCGTCCGCGACAAAAAATGTAGTCGCCACGATGGAACGACTCAAACATCCGTTCATCGGCGTTCCAAACCATCCCGGAGATCGTCCCAGTGCGATCGGCCAATTTCAGTAGGATGTATTTTCCGCCCTGGCGATTCACTCGCAACTGCTTGTCAGTCGCTTGAAATGCCTGTTCGACCGACACATTGTCGCTCAATTCGTTAATCGCAATTCGAGTCACTCGCTGGGTCCGTTTGCTATCGAGGTCAGAGAATCAAGATCGAGAGTTTACCGTAAAACGCGTTTGCCAAGCAGACGGCTTGCGCATCTGCGAAATCGCTGTAAAGTCCGCGATTCGCCGCTCGCTGATAAGATTCGGCAAAATTCAAAAACCGGTACAAAAGATGCACCGCGAACCGCGGCAACGATTCGAACGGTCGCAAAGGCGCTACGCCTTGCCAGCCAGTGCCATCCGTTCCCAAGCCCCTCCAGTCACACGAACAGACCCCATGGCGAACAAATCCAAAGGCAACGCAAAGGCGACCGACCGCCTCCAAAGGCCTCCGCAAAAGCAAAATCGGCAACCTGGCATGCAGCACGAAATGAAGCCGAGTCCGCGATCGATTCGTGACCACTATCGCGGCAGCGGGAAACTCGATGGCAAAGTCGCCATCATCACCGGTGGTGACAGCGGAATCGGACGCAGTGTCGCCGTTATGTTTGCACGCGAAGGCGCGGACGTCGCTGTTGTCTACCTGAACGAGACGCAAGATGCTGAAAAAACATCGCAATTGGTCGACGCTGAGTCGCGGAAATGCTTATTAATAAAAGGTGATATCGGAAAACCAGCCTTCTGCAATTCGGTGATCGATAAAACTGTAGAAACGTTCGGTCGGATCGATGTGCTGGTCAACAACGCCGCAGAACAACATCCGCAAGACGAAGTCGACGAAATCTCCGAACAACAATTGCTGGCAACCTTCCGCACGAATGTTTTTTCAATGTTCTACCTGACTCAAGCCGCGCTGCCGTACCTAAAACAGAACCCAGGCAGCACGATCATCAATACCACCTCCGTCACCGCCTATCGCGGCAGCCCCGGCCTGATCGACTATTCAGCCACAAAAGGGGCAATTGTTTCGTTTACCAGATCACTGTCACAAAAGTTGGCCAGTGAATCGATTCGTGTAAACGCCGTTGCCCCCGGGCCTATCTGGACACCGCTGATCCCAGCAACGTTCGACGAACAAAAAGTCAGCGAATTTGGTTCTGATGCGCCACTAGGACGCGCCGGCCAGCCGGATGAATGCGGTTCTTGCTTTGTATTCCTAGCGTCCGAAGATGCTTCTTATATGACCGGCCAAGTGCTACACCCTAACGGTGGCGAAATCATCAATGGCTGATCATTTCCGTGGCATAGGCTTCCAGCCTNNAGGCTGGAAGCCTATGCCACGGAAACACCGGATCGAATGCGGAGGACTAAACCTTAGCAAGTGCGTCGCTATTGATCTTTGCCGAAAGCTTGGTCAACAACTTGTCGGCCCCCTCTTCTTCTTCCATAGTCAGTTTCAACAGCTTTGCCGCACGCTTATAACCCAAAGCATCTGCCCAAGTGCAAAGCGTGCCGTAAGTCGCAATCTCGTAGTGTTCAACTTTCTGAGCACATGCAATGATGATCGCATCCTTTGTCGCTGATTCACCCGACTCTTCTAGCGCTGATTCGGCTTCGGCGACCAGCCCCTTCATGGCATCGCACGTCTTCGCTCGCGCCGCTCTACCTGTATCACTGAATGCTTCTTCAACTCGTTTGACTTGTTCCTGTGTCTCTTTTAAATGGGCCTCAATCGCCTTTTTTAAATCTCGGTTTGTTGCGTTTTCAGCCATCTTCGGCAACGCTTTCACCAATTGACGCTCAGCGCTCAATACGTCTTGCAACTCTTCGTAAAATGCATCGGCCAGTGTGTCTAAGGACATGTCTAACTCCGAAATGGACGGTAACGGACTATCTATTTTTTCCGGGCACATTTGCCCTAACATACTTATGCAAACGCTTGCAAACGCTGGGCCGCGATCGCATTCTTTTCATCCGTCCAAAAGCCATCCAACACTCTTGGCAAGGGCACTTTGCAACCACAATGTAGTGTTGAACGGATAGTGGTCGCTGAACATTCATTCGATGGTGCCTGAGATGCCAACGCTCGATCGCCTGCTGCGATGCACCGCCCACAATACATCAATCCCATACCTGATGTCCGTCCAGAATCTCGCACAGTAAAAACGCGTTCGAATCTTGACCGCCACAGAGGTATCACATCGCCCATCTGATTTTTGTGGCACGTAATGTGCTTGGCTGGGAGTAATGTGCTTGGCTGGGAAACGTAACATCCATGGACACAATCTGCATAGCTGGATGGCGCCAGGTTTGCGAAGGATCCAGCGAGACACGAGCTCGCAGCGCAAGCGTGTGATCCAGCGCAAAGATTGATTTAAACGATTCGATCGCATGCGATATCGATCCACTCAATTGCGCTTCGGACTAGTCAAGACCTCAAAAATGGCGCGGTCCATTTAACCTGGCTCTCAAATCGAAACCAAACAGTTCGAATATTGTATTCTTATGGAAAACAGACGAACATGGGCAATCGGATTTCTTGCGGTCGGTGGCGCCGTGGGCTCCCTCGCGATCGGTATTCCAGCGATTCTGGCGGCGTTCAGCGCTAGTATTCAAGGTCGGCAAAAGCACGCGTGGCGCAGAGCGGGAATTGTTGATGATTTTAAGATTGGCAAAATTATAACCGCTGATGTTTCAACTGGTCGCGGTGATTGGTCGACGACTCTTGGCCGTTTAACTGTGTTCGTCTGGAGACAAACCGACGAGCAATTTGTAGTGTTTTCGCGAAGTTGCACCGACCTGAGTTGCCCCGTCACGTTCGATCCTGGCAGTGAATGCTTCTTTTGCCCCTGTCACGGCGGAATCTTTACAAAGAATGGAACCCCACTAGCTGGCCCGCCTAAGCGACCGCTTTATCGATACACCACCAGGATTCGTGACGGAAACCTGGAAATTGATCTTCATTCGTTACCCCCTGCTTATTAATTCAGCATTGAGAGCGATCGACAAACAAAGACAAGCCAGCGAGATAGAACTTAGATGCTAAGACAATCTGCCCAATGGGCGATCGACCGCTTCGGCATCGATAATCTTTACCATTGCTTGCTAGATCGACGCGTCCCAAAAGCCCCTTGGTATTCCGGCGATGGATCGACATTGATGGCCCTGCTTGGAATCCAGGTGATTACCGGATCCGTACTAGCGCTGACATACTCCCCTTCTACCGATTCAGCCTATCAAAGCGTGGTGTACATCACGGACCAGGTGTTCTTAGGCTGGTTTATCCGTGGGCTACATTACTGGTCTGCCGGCGCAATGATGATCATGATCGTATTTCACTTGATGCGCCAGATCGTCCTGGGTGGCTACAAGTCGCCACGAGAAGGAACCTGGCTGGTAGGCGTACCGTTGTTTTTTGGCGTTCTATTCCTAGCTTACTCCGGTTATCTTTTACGCTGGGACGAACGTTCGATCTATGGCATTCGTGTCATGCTGCAGATGCTTGGTCGCGTGCCACTGATCGGCGATTGGCTGGTCCTATTCGCACAAGGGGGACCATCGGTCGGGCCTGCGACCCTTGCACGCCTGTACGCGTTTCACGTTCTTGTGATCCCCCTGTTGATGTTCGCTTTGGTGGCGATTCATCTCTATCTGGTCGTCATCAAGGGCACGATGACCAAAGGCGAACGGTCGACACCGATACACTCTGTTTCCCAACAGCGAGAAATCTATAAGTCAGAGGCAGCGTCGGTCGACAAAGGGGAAACCTTCTTTCCATGGACGATGCTGAAAACTGGAACCATGGCAGGAATCGTGATCGGCCTGACGCTCTTGGCAACAGTATTCATTGGACCATCAAAACTTTATTCGGAGGCGAATCTTACCGAGTCGACTATGCCTGCAGAGGAGTGGTGGTACTGGTGGCTGAGCGGATTGATCGCCTTGCTGCCTGCGTCGATCGCCCCTTGGGCTGTCGTCCTGCTACCAGTTGCAATTCTAATGTTTCTGCTGCTTCTACCGTTTGTCGATCGATCACCAATGCGCGGAGCAAGAAATCGTCCAATCTGGATTCTGTTTGTAATCGCCACAGTGGTCACGATTCTACTATTGACCGACTACCGCCGACGATCCCCTTTCACCGCGTGGCCCGAATCAAGCTTGCCAGCGATTCCCGTCGGTATGACATTGCCACCCGATGCCGAGCGAGGACGTGTGCAGTTTGCGCGATACGGCTGCAATAGTTGCCATGCGGTCGGAAAATCGAATGCAAGTTTCGCGGTTGACTTCGCGCTGTTGCGTGGCCAATTGTCGCGAGAAAAGATCCGTGAGTACATTCTCAATCCGCCCGCCGGCGTCGCAATGCCCAGCTACGCAGGCCGAATGACCAAAGAAGAACTCGATACCGTCGTCGCGTTCTGCCACGTCGCACAAACTTTCCCGCTGGAGGATTGAGATGCACGTGAAAATGCAAAAAGTGTATCCGCTGATAATACTTCTGATTATCGCAATGTCAGCAAACCTTGCCGGTTGTCATCAAAGTCATAATCAATCGATGTTGTATCCCGCTGGCCCAGCGGCGGCGCATATCGCGTGGGTATGGTGGTTCCTATTCTTCGTATGCACTGCGATCTTCCTTATCGTCATTTTGTTGACAGCGGTCGCGATCTGGGGCCCGCGTTCGGCCACAAGACACGAATCAACGCTTGGGAATCGGTTCATCATCTTTAGCGGAATCGTAATCCCAGGATTCATACTGCTTGCGTTGTTGGTGGTTTCCGTGCGATCACAAGTTGTTTTGGGCATGCCAAGCACGAAACTGACCGTTCGTGTGACCGGACATATGTGGTGGTGGGAAGTGGAGTATCCCGAGCTTGGGATTGTGACCGCAAACGAAATCCACATTCCCGTCGGCCAACCGATAAGAATTGAACTGATTTCGGCTGACGTGATCCATAGCTTGTGGGTGCCGAACCTGCAAGGAAAGATGGATCTCCTTCCTGACAAAATTAACGCTACATGGATGCTGGCCGAAGAACAGGGTATCTATAGAGGCCAGTGCGCTGAGTATTGCGGAGTTCAGCATGCTTGGATGGGGCTGGAAGTGATTGCCATACCGCCCGAGCGTTTTAACCAGTGGAAACAGGGCAGGCAAAAGCACAGCAGAGTGACACTGTCGCAAAGTGAGCGGAATGGTTTTGATGTGTTCTTCAAAGTCGCTTGCCACAACTGTCATGCAATTGATGGCACCAGCGCCGTGGGAGTCCGTGGGCCCAACCTCACGCACCTAGCAAGTCGCAGAACGATCGGAGCCGGGCTTTTAGAAAACAACCACGGAAACTTAAGCGGCTGGGTCGCAGATCCGCAGACCGCTAAACCGGGAAACCTGATGCCACGAACGCACATCAATTCCACCGACCTGCGATCCTTGGTGGAATATCTAGAAACACTCAAGTGAAAGGTTTTATGAGTGCATAGCAAACCGGAAAACGATCGCAGGCTTGCAGCAACATGGGAACCGGCGCACGGTTTTCCTGGCGTATTATCCGAGGTGAACAACCAGGTGATCGGCGTACGGTTTATGGTAACCGCGTTCGTATTCTTCTTGATCGGCGGAATTCTTGCCTTGTTGATGCGAGTGCAGTTAACCGTCGCTGAAAACGACTTTCTCGGTCCGCAAAAGTACAACGAATTGTTTACGATGCACGGATCAACCATGATGTTCTTGTTCGCAGTACCGTTTCTCGAAGGCCTTGCGCTCTATCTGCTGCCGATGATGATCGGCGCTCGTGACGTCGCGTTCCCGCGATTGACCGCATACGGATATTGGGTCTACCTATTCGGCGGGGTACTTTTTTACGTTAGCTTCCTGGCGGGTGCGGTTCCCGACATCGGCTGGTTCGGATACACGCCCCTTTCAACTTCCCGTTTCACAGGCATTTCGACCGATTTCTGGCTGCTCGGATTAAGCCTCGTCGAAGTCGCAGGTTTAACCGCGGCGGTTGAGATTGTGGTGACGATTTTAAAGTTCCGCGCCCCCGGCATGACCATCGGACGATTGCCACTATTTGTGCTATCGCTGCTCGTTGTCGGGGTGATGATTCTGATTGCGTTTTCAGTTCTGTTGACCGCAACCGTCATGCTGGAACTCGATCGCGCATTCAATACCGCATTCTTTGATCTGACACGTGGCGGCAATAACTTGCTTTGGCAACACCTATTCTGGTTTTTCGGACATCCCGAAGTCTACATCATGTTCCTACCAGCGACGGGAATCATCTCCATGGTGATCCCTACCTTCTCGCGGCGTCCGATCGTGGGATATGTCTGGATCGCTGTTGCAATTCTTTTAACCGGCTTTGTAAGCTTTGGGCTATGGGTTCACCATATGTTTGCCGCTGGCTTGCCTGACCTTGCAATGACTTTCTTTACCGCAGCGAGCCTGATGATCGCAATCGCAAGCGGGATCCAAATTTTTAGCTGGATTGCAACGATGTGGGGAAGCCGGCCGACACTAAGCGTTCCAATGCTTTACACGCTCGGTTTTATATTTCTGTTTGTGCTGGGCGGACTAACGGGTGTCATGATCGCGATGGTTCCGTTTGATCAACAGGTACACGACACGTACTTCATTGTGGCCCATTTTCACTATGTTTTAATTGGTGGCGTAATCTTTCCAATCTTTTCGGGCATCTACTACTGGACACCCAAGATCTCAGGACGCCTGCTTACTCCTTGGCTGGGATATGCCAGCTTTTGGTCAACATTCATCGGATTCAACCTCACATTCTTCCCCATGCACATCATGGGATTCCTCGGATTACCGCGACGCGTCTACACGTACCCAAAGGAGTTGCAACTTGAAACATATAACATTGTTGCCACGACCGGGGCAGCTTTGCTTGGGCTTGGCGCTATCCTACTGCTGGCAGACTTGATCTACAGTCTATTCAAAGGCAAAATCGCTGGCGACAACCCTTGGCATGCCGATTCGCTGGAGTGGAGTGTGGCGTCACCGCCACCCAACTACACATTTTTCATCTTTCCGATCGTCTCCAGTCGCCATCCACTTTGGAGCACCCAAACGCCAGATGAATCTTCAAAGTACAGTGAATTATGCCTAGCCATGGCTGGCGAACCCCACGACTGGCGCGGAACCTTAGTCACCGATGCGACCGAAGCGAACCCGCAAGCGATTCAATTCTTGCCGTCTCCTTGCTACGTACCTTTCTGGACCGCAGTTGCAACACTCGCGGCGGCCGTCGGCATACTTATTCAAGCTTACATTTTGTCGGCATTTGCGATCCTCGCTCTAGTCATCTGTTTGGTAATCTGGCTTTATCCGAACACAGACCAATTGAATCAACTCGCTCAATCCGATCTTGCGACGACTACCGATTTGTCGACACTTCCGACTTCAACCGCGTCGGTGGTGTGGTGGGCGACAATCGGGTTCAACATCATCACGGGTTCGTCGTTCGCGGCACTCATCTATTCTTATTTCTACATCCGCCTATTTTCGTCACAATGGCCACAGGACGGCCTACCAAACCCTTCTTTATCTGCAGCACTGTTCGGACTGTTCGTAGTCGTTTGTGGTGTTTGGGTTGCAAGGCGTCTGCCTCTAACCGTCAGTCAGCAAAGATTGAAATCGCAGGCCTTCGGCTCAATTGCTGTCGCTTTGGCTTGCAGCATGTATATCGGTTTGCAAGTGTGGGACTTGACTTCTTGCGGGCTCTCGCCCAGCAAGAATGCGTACACTTCCCTATTCTTTGTGATTACTGCGGCCAGCATGCTTTGTGCCTTAGTGGTCGGGGCCTTTTCAGTGTTCGCTGCAATCCGTTTGATCTGCAATCGCCATATCCCGCAATCGTCGATTCAATTGCACCTGGAGATCATTAGCCTATTGTCAGTATTGTTGTTTGGTGTTTCGATTTTAACATTTACGACCGTCTATTTAACTCCGATTATTTTTTGAAACAGACTGAAGGTTCTAAAGTGTCAAACCATTTAACGGAAACAAGACAACGGCGCGGATACTCGATCGCAATCGGCCTGTTTGCGCCCGCAGTGATTTGGTTTCTGCATCTGTTTACCTTGTCGGTGGTGGCCGAATGGGGCGACTTTTCCAACTTGAATCATCGTCGTTTCTTGACCATATCAGTGGTATCTTGGATTATTTTTTCGGTGTCACTTGTTGCGATTTCAGCGACGATTTTATCGATTATCCATGTCGCTCATTTCGAAGACCACCTGCACCGGACACTCGAAAATCACAAAGCACCGAATAGACCGGATGAATTTCTCGAGCGCGTCGCTATCTATAGCGGTTTAATTTTCTTGGCCATTACTTTTGCCCAGACACTGCCGATTCTGTTCTTCGTGGGAGGCGGCTAGGCGTGAAAACACCGAAGTCTCAGCACTGTATCACAAATCCGGCTTTTCGATATGCAAAGTGGTTTTTGTTGCTGCAAATGATGGATTTTCTCTTCTGCGGCAATGTGGTCAGTGCAGACGAGGCGATCGTTTCGCGTAGGGTTGAATTCAGCGATTGGCAGTTTGATCCGGCACTGATGTTGAATGTTGCGTTGATTGCATGGCTTTATTCCAAAGGACTTGCAAAGCTCCGGGAATCGTCGCATAGGCGAGTTGATTTTGGGAGAATGCATCTTTTTGCGGTTGTGATCGGCTTACTAGTCTTGATTGGCTGTTTAGTGTCGCCACTGGATCCGTTGAGCTCTCAACTTGCATCGGCACACATGGTCCAGCATATGACAATCATGACGGTGGCAGCACCGCTTATTGTGCTGGGCTCTCCTTGGCTAATCATCGGCCTAGGACTTCCTCCGATCGGGCGGCGTGTCGTTCGCCGTGCTCGTCGATTTCTTCGATCGATTCTCGGGCAACCTCATAAAAAACTAGTCGGATGTTGGTTGATCTATGCAATTGTGGTTTGGGCTTGGCACTTTCCGACGTTTTATCAATCGGCACTTCGCAACCCACTGATTCACGACCTACAGCATATCAGTTTCTTTCTGGCAGCAATTCTCTTCTGGCAACCGATCGTTGACCCATTTTTTCGCCCGAAAAAGAACGAAGGCGCCGCTGTCTTCTATCTTTTCACGCGA
>DNWZ01000764.1 GCA_003506095.1 Planctomycetaceae bacterium
GCTTTTTGTTGCTCGCTGTGTCACTCGTTGAGTCGCCGTCGCGTTAAGCCTGAGGACGGACGAGTAAGCCGTCTCGCCTAGCAGCATTCGCTGGTCGGCACATTTCTCGTTTCAAAGCTTTAGCCAATGGTTGATTGATGCAGTCTTTCCTGGAAACCTTGTGGAGTATTCGATTGTCCGCACCCAGTCTTGATCCGGCCTGGTTGTTCTGGCTGTTGTGGGCGGAATTCGCTGCCGCTTTGTATTGTGGTCTGCAGTTCATGCTCTGGCGAGCCGGTGACAGCAGATTGCGATCGGAAGTGGACAGCTTTCGCTCCCGGTTGCGAACGGGGCGGCATTCCGACTGGAGTGACGGAACCGTCATTGGCGATGTTCCGAAGTGCCTGAATAAGCCGCTGGAGACATTACTAGAGCATCGTGAACACCCATGCCGGTGGGACCAGGTGGATGCCGAAATTAACCGTGGCACCTCCTCGTTTCGCACGCTCAGCGCGATTGTTTGGGCGACCGCGACGCTGATCGGACTGATGTTAACTTTGGTTGGCATCATGGGTTCGATGGCGGTGCTGGAGCAGAACGCCGAGGATATGCCCGGCGTCTTGCGCGGATTTCGGTTGGCGTTTATCAGTTCCTTGTTGGGAATCATGGTCGCAGTCACCACCTTCATTGTGCGGATGCTGGGTTTGAATCTGAAAAACCAGCAAGCCCGAGCGATGGTCTCGGCGCTGATGCACTTCGAGACCTGCGTGCTGATGCAACCGACCGCCCCGCAGATGACATTCAAGGCCACGCCTGATCCGGTGGCGACCCGATCACCCGATTCACAGTTGACGATTCCAACAGAGCCTTAAACCCAACAACCCCACGTGGAGTTTGCCCATGTCAATCCAGTCCGTCCAGCCTCCGCCCGTCCAGCGTCGTCGTCTACAGCACGACCCAGTACCCACCAGCACCGACCTGACTCCGCTGTTGGACATGACGTTCGTGATGTCGATGGTGTTTTTGGTAATGCTGGTCTTGCGGCCGAGCTTGGAGCAAATTTCGATTCAACTGGCGAAGGCCGACGGCCAGCGTCCCACCGCAACGGACACCCCCAGCAACGTGCTGACGATTGATGCGAGTGGGGAAATGGTGATTCGGCAGCAAGCGGTCGCCGGGCCACAACTTGCGCAGTACTGTGCGTGGCTGCGCGACGACCAGGGTTGCGCCGAGATTTTCGTCGCCTGCGATCCGGCCGCACCTTTCCAAGCGATTGCGACCGCGCTCGAGGTGATTCGGGAGACCGGCATCAACGTCAACTTGCTGACGGCTCCGGGCGATCGGGGACGGAGCGAGATTCGATAGTGCGGCTGGCTTTACTTTTCTACCACAGCCGGATGCTTAGAGGTCCAGGAATGGGTACACTTCTAGCGGTGTACTGAGAACCCGCCGGTCCGAATCCTGTTGCGATTAGCCAAGCTGACCTCCATGCTAGAACCGCAAGAATTAAATGCAGTGGCGGCCAAAGCCGCGAGCTCGTGTCGTGAGGCTCGGGCCATCGAGCAACGCCATGCAGAGCTGCTGATGCAAGTGTCTGAACAGGAACCAGGCTCAGACGGTGAATTGATGGAACAGTTGAGGCAAGTTGAGCGGGAAAAGCTGATTGCCGACAAAAAGTTTGCCCAAGCGTTTTCGCCACTGTGGGAAGTGATCCACACAGCAGCCTTAATCCAAACGCGAAAGTCAGGGCTCAAGCATCACTTGGTGGATGAATTCGCGCAAGATGCAACTTTGCACGTTCGACGGCGAATCTGTGCTTACCAGGACGGCAACTTTGGAGGCTGGCTATACGTGACGCTCTTTCGCTTGATGCTGTCAATGCTTCGACCGCGTGGTTCAGTGAACATCATCGGCCTCGACGAGGTAATCAATGGCAGTGCGGAAACCGATGCCGCACCGCAGGAGCGTTCGTTTGACGCCGAGGCGGTGCGCACGGCCCTGAAACACTTTCTTGGTGCCAAATCTCCCAAATGCGAATATAAGTATCTGTTCGTGTTCTCGTCTCAGTTGTGGTTCTACCTGGACTCCGAACAGGCTCGGCAATGGCCCGCTCATTATCGCCCACCTAGCGAGTGGGAACAATCACTCTCCTCCCTGTTTCGCTGTAATCAGGTTGCACTCGATTGGGCCGAATGCCGGGCCGCACAAGAGTACGACTTTGGTTTCGGCGACGCAAAGATGGAATTGCAGGACCAGGAAACGTTTTTCCATGACCGGCTGCGGATGACCCGCCAAAGTATCGCGCAAAACCTGAACCGCTATTACACCTGCCTGTTGGCACCGCCACCGTTGTTTGACTATTTGCTGCGGACCGTACCGTTATCCAAAGCGATTTCGGAAAATGCGGCGGTACCCTCGCGGCTGGAGTTAGCTTATGTCTTGCAGTTTGATGCCTGGGTAGGTTTACCGGGAGACGTTTGGGGGCGCTGGATTGATGCGGCAAACCTGCGGAACTCGATGGCCCAAAACCTTGCTCGCCTGCTGGCCGTGCCGACGTTCGATGCCGATCAGGGCACGCTAAATCAAAGAAAATTCGCTCTGATCCTCGATTGGTTGTGCGACAGCACACAGATCGTCGATGATGCTGCCCCGGCAGCCGATGTGGTTGACCCGTGGCCGCTCGATCAAGACGGAATTCATGTTGGACTGGGGGAAATGTCCCCAGCGATCCAACAATTACTTTTGTTTGCTCCAACGATTAAACGGCACCTGGACCTACCAGTGCCATTTCGAAAACTAGAGAACGATGAAATTAATCTCCAGCAAGAAGCGACTTCGTAAGTGCCTAACCAAGCACGTTCGCAACCCTGCGGAACCCTGGGGCAAGCTGCTGGGGCAGGATGTCCGGCGGATTCGTGATGCGGATACAGACGCGGAGAGCGACTGGCCAGACGGCACGTTTGGCGAGT
>DNWZ01000818.1 GCA_003506095.1 Planctomycetaceae bacterium
AGCTCATCAACTTGCCCGACGATCACGTCATGGGACCGATGGTCGCGATTGGCAAGGGGACCAAGGACGCATGGCCGAAGCCTGGACAACTGCCGTTGGCTGATGTCACTATCGAGAACGGCTTCTAAACCGGGACATTGATCTTACCAATTTTTTCGTCAGGTCGATTATTTGCCTCTTTTTATGGCGGTACGAGGGCAACGTCGATGCGTCGGGCAAGATGTTAACGCTCGACGCGGATGGACCGAACTTCATGGGCGAAGGTAAACTGACGAAGTTTCAAGATATCTATGCATTCGATTCGGCTGATGAGATCCTCATCACATCACGGATGCTCGGCACCGATGGACAGTGCGTGGCTTTATGTCGGGGACCGCAAAACGCGTCAAGTAGCAACGATCGTAAGAGAGATTCGATATGTCGACACAGATCCATGAAGCGTTTCCGTACTTACGAGTCCGAAATGCCAGTGAAGCGATCGAGTTCTACAAACTAGCATTTGGTGCAGTCGAAGAGTTTCGACTGTCCGAACCTAGCGGCCGAGTTGGTCATGCGGAACTCAAGTTCGGGGCCTACACGGTAATGGTCTCGGATGAGTATCCGGAGTATGGGATTCTTGGTCCCGCACCCAACGTGTCGGCTGGCTGTGCGATCCATCTTCACGTCGATGATGTCGATTCGGTGACGCAAAGTGCCGTCTGTGCGGGTGCGAAGTTGACTATGGAGCCAGCCGATCAATTTCACGGCGAACGTTCCTCTAAAGTCATCGACCCGTTTGGTCATGAATGGTATCTGGGCTCAAAAATCGAGGACGTTTCGCGAGAAGAAATTCAGCGACGATTCGCGGCGATGTTTGAGAACCATTGAATCGGCGGAACTTTGTCGTTTCGCTGTTTCACTCGAAGGAGATAGCGGTGCTTAAAAAATGTCGGTTGCGGTGGTCTATCCGAGGTAAATAACACCGTGCTCGACTTTCATCGAAAAGTGAAGATAACCTTCCAATGACACTCGACGAACTTGAAAAGACAGTTACTGATCTGTCGCCAGGTGATCTGAAGAAATTTCGCGCGTGGTTTCTGGACTTTGATGCAAAGCAGTTTGATGAAGGCATCGAGCGAGACGCAAACAGTGGACGTCTTGACCGCCTTGCTGACGAAGCGATACGACAGGACGCCGAAGGGAAGTCAGCTTCATTATGAATCACCATGCCAACCCAAATATTTTGTGACCAAAACGTTTACGACTCAACTAGGCCAAGACTACTAGGCATGAGCGTTCATCTGGCCTCTCCCATCAGCAATTCGATGACCTCTTCAACGCGGCACTCGCGGGTTTCTGGCAACTTCGCCGAATCGACTCGGTAGCAGTACCCGCGTCGCTTTCCGGCCGTCCAGGAGTTCCAAACATCTCGAGCCGCATCGTTGGCTTCCAATGCGTACTGCAACTCCGTCGGAATCGTGATCGCGTCTTGGTCGGCGATGTCGAAACTGACGCTCACGGTATCACCCACCGACAGACCAAGAAGTTTTTGAAGCTTCTTCGATACCATGATGTACCACTTTCCCTTGGCTGGCATCAAAGCTGCTTCGATGCGGATTCCATTTATCTCCCCGTCGATCCGCAGTCGCTTGGACTTCGCGAAGTCGATTTGTGAGACAACACTTCTGGGGGCGTAAACGACTGAATAGAATGCTTTCCCAAAATCAAATTTCACGATCTTGGCGTTGAAGTTATAGGGATAGTCACTCATGGCTTTCATGTCTCGCTGCCGGTAACTCGCTGCCGCGGCTATCTGAATTGAATTGTAAAGCGAATTTTGCATCGATTTGCCATTATCCACAACTCGGCGTGCCTGCTCTGCATAAGTAACCCTGAGGGTGCCGGTTTCGTCTGGCTTGGTCGGGTTTGAGGCTTTTGTGTGGGAGGTGCGGATGTCGTCGACTACGGATCCTACCCCGATCAGCAACGAACCTACTTCACGCTCCGCGACGCGCGACACACGCTTGCCACCGTTAGCGAGGGAACCGGACTCGAAGGCAGCATCTACGCCGGCCTCGAATCGTTAACCGATCAACTGCTAGGCCGCGAATGGCAGCGAGACGACGGAGCGGCTAATGTCGTGCACATCGTCCCGCCAAGTAGCAGTCTTTCATCTGCCAATCTTACCAAACTCGTCCACACTACTTGTGTCTCGATTCCGTGGCTGAGAAAAAACGGTCGCTCTTATTTCACTCTTTGTAAGTATTGATTGGATTTTGCCGAGGCAGTCGTCATGATTCATGTCAGCGGAAAGTGAGACTTTGCGATTCAGTTACGAGAGGTCGATTCAGGGTAGGGAAAGGCAACACTTCGTTGGCAAACTGTCGTGCACTTTATTCAGAAAGTGAATTAAAAAGCCGACCCCGATCTTCGCTCTCCATGTAGCTCTCAACACCTTCCAGCGTAGGAAAATAATCGATCCAGTTAGTTTGTCGCTGAGTCGATTGCATACACTTCATCCGGTTTTTGTCGGGAAAGTACTTCAATGCGATCAACGCTTGGCCATGCTGAAAGTACCAAGCGTTTCCTTGCCGTTTTTCCTCGAGCTCTTTGTCGAAAACGTCAGTTTGCCAAAACGCAGTGCAATCTTTTGGGTGGAACGCTATGGCATTTGAAGCCAAGCCACAACTAAACCCACAAAGATTAGCTCGGTAGCCAAATTCGCCGCAATTAAGAGTGCGAAACTGCCTTTCATCAACCAAGCCAATCTCACCAATCATCTTTGTCGACCAAAGCCCCGCACAGAAACAGGGCGTGAAGGGGGCGGTCTTTGAAGACCGTTTGACAGCGTGAGAAAGCGACCAGCCACCATCGAGCCGACTTTTCCAATAGATAGGGAATTCGTCTTTCTTAAGTGATGCTTGCAGTGGGAAATGTCAGGCGTGCAAGACTATCGAATCGGGATCTGTTTGAACTGTCCAACACTTAGCAAGTGCATTTTGCTCCTTTTCGCAGCGGAGGACGATTGGAGTTACCATGCCGCAAGACTTGACTTCGCGCGTCCTGTCCAACATCGACTGGATTGAATTTTTTCCCAACCTGGCGTCGGGATCGAGACTGGTAATCCACTTCGCGTGAGATATTTCTTGGTTCACAAAGTCGAGCCCACGATTGAACGCATGGCTGTGGCCATCGTTAGTATTCAGGGGAACCAAATTGATTGTTTGACCCGTGTCGTCTCGTAGCCTTAACACACTGTCGCGTATGCGGGCTGATTCAGTTTTGTGATAGTTCGCAACTATAATCGGAGCTACGTCCAACTCATTGGTGTTTTGCGACAATACACATCGAATCCAATCGTCTACGAAGTCAGTCTCGTCGTAGAAAACTCCGATCACAGGAATGATTTGTTTTGCCATGGCGGTAGAGAAACCTTGCTGGAGTTCTTGTTGATTTGTACGCGGGATGTAATAGAATCGGCATTGTTTCTTGTTATAGCGAACGTCAGTCGCTTGCACCGGCGGCCGACGGCGGAGCGTGGATTTCGGTTTCTGTGATGGCGATTCAAGGCCAGATCGAGGCAGTTAGATCTCACTTTTGGATACGCTATCGATCTTTTCCTGCATCGATTGCTCGCGGTCGGTGCGAGTTCCGACTTTGATGCTGGTGGTGATTCGTGGTGCGCCCATCGCATGAACCCGTTCGTGGCAAAGCTTGATTGCCGCGAAAACTTCGTCCCAGTCGCCTTCGATGTTCGTGCCGTACGCGTGGAGTTGGTGATTCAAGCCAGCTTCTTGTAGCACGTTTTGGCACTCCGCAACGTACTTGCCCACAGATACGCCAACGCCCATCGGGACGACACATAAATCTACAATGACTTTCATCTCAGTTGTTTCTCTCGCATTTGGGGGCCGTTTTTCAGCCAACAAGCATAGCGACTTGCGTGCAAATCGGCAGCAGGGTTAGTGAACCGCATTCACTCCGCTGCGAACGACTCACGCGAAAACGGTCAATCAAGCCGCGACCTGCACGATGTCCTTTAACCGTCTTGCAGAAACTCACTAAACTAGTGACTTTCCACCAGCGATCCCAACGCAACCTCAGTGCCATCCGTGATTTTGCCCGAGCTAATTGTGTTTGATTTGGACTTCACCCTCTGGGATTGCGGAGGGACGTGGTGCGATTGCTTGTCGCCTCCGTTTCGGTTGCGTGGAAATCGAATCGTTGATCGTGGCGGACGACATGTGCGATTCTATTCGGACGTCGTTTCGATTCTCGATCTTTGCGACGAGCGTCAAATTGCGACAGCACTTGCATCCAGGACCGAGCAACCTGAATGGGCGAAAGAATTGCTTCGATTGCTCGAAGCGACGCACCGCTTTGCTTTTTCGGAGATCTATCCTTCGTCCAAATTGAAACACTTCGCGTCGCTGTCCCGCTCAACTGGCGTCGCCTACGATCGGATGTTGTTCTTCGATGATGAGATGCGAAACATTCACGAAGTCTCCGATCTTGGCGTAACCAGCGTACTTGTTGAAGACGGTCTTACTCGTAAGGTTTTTGACAATGGACTCGAGCGGTTCTCCCAAAAGCACGCTTATTGGATATCGGTTGTGGAGCCGGCAACAACACGCTGAAGCTTCGGCAAGTTTATGGCAAGCCTTTCGCCAGCGACTTGCTCGACTTGAGCGCGCCGATGCTCGAGCGGGCAAAACAGCGGGTCAGCGATGCCGGCATCGACGCGGTCACCACTTGGCACGCTGATCTCCGCGAAGCCGAGTTGCCCAAGGAAGGCTACGACGTCGTGCTGGCCGCCGCGGTGCTGCATCACTTGCGTGACGACGAGGACTGGCGGGCCGCCTTTGAAAAGATTTTTTCAGTGCTGCGTCCCGGCGGATCGTTGTGGATCACGGATTTGGTCGTTCAAGAAACTGTGCCGGTCCAGGAACTGATGTGGTCGCGCTATGGCGACTACCTCGAAGGACTCGGCGGCGTCGAGTATCGCGACAAAGTCTTCGAATACATCGACCGCGAAGATTCGCCACGACCGGTCACGTATCAGCTCGACCTGCTCCGCCGCGTCGGCTTCGCCCACGTCGAACTGCTGCACAAAAACAGTTGCTTCGCCGCCTTCGGAGCGTGGAAGGAGTAGGAAACTATCACGGTGAATCAAGTAAATCAGAAAGGCGACACCAGGTAATCGCATTCGCCCGATCATGTCGCATTGCCTGCTATCATCTTTTTTTTGCTGTGACCCAACTCTGACAGTTGAATCTGATATCGTTTTGGTTCAGACAGGCGACCATAAGTCAAGATTCACTCTGCATCGTCACCCAAGTGAATCTCTTGACAAGAAATTGGTTTTGCCGTCTTCGAAGGTATTGCTCAATTCAGCACGTTTCAACCTAAAAGGTTCTTGAATGCCTCCATTTTACGGTCATAAACCGGCAGACGGTTTTCATGTATTAAAAGACGCTTGGGGCCAGAAGACTTACCATGAAGAGCAAAGTAAGGCACTGGCGGACGATCTTGCGCAAGCTATTCAAGCAACGTGTGACGCTGCTCCGATCCGGCGTCAAGGGTTCCAGTTGGCTCGCCAAGGGACGGTCGACATGGCCGAAACCCAAGAAGAACGGCGATTAGAGGCAGCGATGTTGAATCGTTGGAATAACGAAGACATGTGGCCGATTCCAGGAGCGTGGAGTCGTTTGGTTGCCTTTCAAACGCCATTGTTTAATGAAGCGAAGAAGGATAGTTGGGGCTATATCGACTTGCTCGGGGTCAATCCCGATGGGCTACCGGTTGTCGTGGAATTGAAGAGATCGCCGCCGGCAACCGCTAACGGAGTCACTTCAAATCCGGAAACGCCACTGAGAATGCTGCTGGAAGCGGCGGCGTACGCGGTGTCATTGCGAAAGAACTGGAATGAGCGTTTTCGCGAGGCGTGGACTGCGCATCTCACTGACTTGAAAGTGCCGGAGTCGACAATCAACCAAATCCCCTCAGAGCTAACAACGGTTCCGCTCGTTGCTGCGGCCCCCGCCGCGTTCTGGATGGAGTGGCTTCCATTTACCGCAAAAGGTCGCTCCATGGGAGGCTACGAGGAATTCTGTCGACTTGTTGATGAACTGGGCAAGCAAGAGCTTCCGGTCAGTTTCGTCAGCATCAGTGGCGAGGCTTCGTTTCCCAGCACGCTGGCTGTTCAGCCTCTTGATGCACTACCCTGGTCAAAGCAAGCTTTGGACTTCGCGAAACCAATCCCTGGCTCAAGCGATAAAGCATGTCTGTGATCACCTTTTCAATTTTGTCCTGGCATAGCAGCGCGGAAAATCCGGCCGACTCCTCGAATCAGGTGACACGATGCTGAAGCCCAAATGGCGTAATCATGCGATCAGACCGCTGAGCCCCGCGATGGCGAGGGCCCATCAACGATATCGACACGACTTGGCGATAAAGCGAGGTAAACCTTTCTCCGGTGCCTACTATTGGGTACCGGAGACATTGAGTCGCTGGTCGTTACTAGTTTTCCCGAATGCTTTTTACGAAGGTGGCGAAGCAGGTCACGTCGATGTCTGGGAGGAAGTGATTCAGGTTCTGTCACACTGGCATGACTGTGACCCAGGGAAGCTGCCCAAAACAATCGGAAATTGCTCATACGGACTCCCTCGTGGCAGGGTCGTCCGAATGGGTAACGGCGACTGGGGCGTTGCTCACGGAAACGATCATCCTGCAGAGTATCCGTTCCAAGAGATGATCGTGGAGAACTTTTGTTTGTCAGAAGTCTCGCCGCGATTCTTCTTTGATGACCACGAACAGATGCTCGAACAAGATCAAATTTTGGTTTGCCACGCACTTGGATTGTCGGCACCCTGACCGGCCAAATTCATAGCCGCTCGGAGCGTCTCGAAAGGCGTGACCTCATTCAGCATTCGTCTGATCAACCCACCACGACATGCCTGTGGCTGGTTCATGAGCCGTCAATCTCCCGCCGAAGCCACAAGCGGTATCAATGCACAGCAAATGCCCCCAATGCCGAACGGATTTATCAGCGGTATGGCCGACGACAACCAATTTTCCTGATCGATGTTTCTTCGGTTGGTGTTCAGAGACGCCCATCCATCGTAGCAGGCGAGCTGGTTGGTCCTTCATCTCCAAAAACGGATCGTAGCCAGCATGGGTAAAGATGCAGTCATCGGTCTCGTAAAACGGCAGACAGCGATCAAGAAAGTCCCAATGGTCGTCAGGAACATACGACAGGTTGCTACCGTGAAACCACGCGTCTTTTGAGTACGAAAACAGCGTTTCGTCGCCTCCGTCGTACCGAAAGCGATCCATTGCGTGACGATCATGTCTGGCATCTCGCATCATCTCATCGTGATTGCCGAGAATTGGAAACACTCGACATTGCTTACCTAACTCGATCAGCACTTGAATCACACCTCGCGCATCCGGTCCGCGATTGACATAGTCGCCCAGCGGAATAACAGTGTCATCGATCGTCGGTTCGATCTGATCAAGGAGTCGTCTCAGCGCATCGGAGTGACCGTGAATGTCCCCGATCGCGATGACGCGACCTGTTCGAGAGCCAGTCGTCGAGCGATTTTCGTCTGAGCTGTTTTCCGGCATTTCGCACTCCTTTTCGTTACAACGTGATCGGTTCACAATCCGTTGACACGGTCACGCTTCCGAAGTGCTCTCTGAATCGCTCAGGTTCGAAACCGTGTATCGGGACGATGGTTTTTGCGTTGATCGATTTCGCGAAAGTCACGATGTCGTCAGCGTGAGCATGCCCGCTGGTGTGTGCGTGGATGAAACGTCCGCCGCAAGTCCGAATTGCATCCTGAACGGCCTGCCATTTCGGTTTCCCGGCGTATCCCTGCCAAGCCGAGTAAAAGCAAGTCGTTTGTCCCGGGAATTTATTTTGGAAATCTCCAAGCATGCTGTCCCGGAACACCATCAAGTACTTGTACGGTTCGTTCAAAATTTCTGGCATTGAGATTTCTGAATCTCGATCCATCTCGTGAGCGCGATTGGTTCCATCGCGTTCAATTTTCAATTTCAGCGAGTTGGGATAATAAACACGCCCATCGTTTGACCTGATTGGATTCCTAACCGGAGACCTTCTGCCCAACAAATGCAAAACGAATGCGGCGTATGCGTCAGCAACAAAGATACGTCTAGTTTGGTTAGCTGCACGAACGAACGCACCCAGTCGATCGACGTTCTGAGGGGAAAAGGCGGCCAGGACAAGACCTGCAGCTTGTTCAACCTCACCGACAATGGTCTCTTCCAAATGTGATTCAGTGATCTTCATTCCGTCCTCAAAGCCGAAGTGCGTCCCTTCCACGATCAACGCGTCGATCCCAAGTGGCTGTAGCGTCCGAACGATCTGGCTATGCCAATCTGGACGCGGTCCGTGCATTCGAAGGTCACCAGTGTAAAGCAACCGCTTCCCCTCAGCTTCGATCAGGAACGCGAGGCTTCCGTAAATGGAATGATCAACTTCAAAAGCGGTGACTTGAAACGCTCCAATTTGAATCGGCTTTCTCGGCCTCATCTCGCGGAAACGATTTTCTGGAATGCTGTGCTGATTGGCATAGAGAGCGCCCGCCAACATCATTTTGCTGGTGCCCGTGCTGGCATAAACAGGGATCGTCGGTTGCGTGTGTCGTAAGAGCCCCACATGATCGAGATGTGCGTGCGAAAGAAGGATCGCGTCAGGTGCTGAAGCTCCGCTGAAAAGTCCCGCGACACGTGGTGTGATCCCTGCGGCTTGCAAATCCTCGGTTGTCATCCTGCCCAGCTCAAAACCATTCAGCGGTCGACGTTCCGCGTCGAACAATGGCAAACCCACGTCCAAGATGATCCTCGATTCCTCGGACCGAATCTCAATGCAATTGCCTCCAACCTCACGGCTCCCTCGAAAAATCGTCACCTGCATCGTCACGTTGGTCCTTGCTGAAGAATGAAACGACTCCCGGAGAAGGAATCACTTCTGAACTTATCATCAGCCGTCACCCCATGATTTGCCAGTCAGGACAACTTGGTCGCCACGGCCTGAATGGAAACAGTGTGTGGCCACGGTTGGTTGCTGGCGGGATTGTACCGACAAGCTTCCCTAGGCGGGAAAAACCTTTCTCCGGGAGTCTGCTTCATAGAATAGTGAATCAGGCTGACACCGATGGGTCAGTGGTTCATTTGGACGCCAAAAGAATCTTGGATTACCGTTTCGCCGCAAGGCTGCTCAAGACCCCCCCCATGCAGAAGACCCCAACTGCCATTACAACACTCCAAGCGAAGAGCGCCGCCGGTCGTTCCTTCGGAGACAGTAAAAAAGTGGATGCATAGCTGCTGAAGCCGAACGTCAAAGTTGCCGTCCAGACGCCAATGTACGGAACGTAGTCCTCTCCTTGAGTCAACCGATCCAAAAGCGACGCCACACCTCCGATGATTCCGCAAATGTTCACGAGGATTACCACGCAAACGAGCCAAGCCGCTGTTGATAAAACACTTGTGACGGAGTTCTCCAAGGACGTCGAAACGTCTGGCTTTGAGCGATCATTCATAAGCTCTCGCGAGTAAAAGGAAGCGGTCTGCGTTCGAGGCTTGTTGTCCCTGTTCCGTAAGCCAATGCCGCAACTCTTGATCGCGGCCTAGAAAATCTTCTTGGCTTTCCCACGGACAATGCTGAATCACCGGAGGCTCCGTCCCGAAAATTGCTTCTCCCAAACCGGCCCCATCTGTCATGTGCAGAACGCGCAGCCAGTTTTCGATCGCTCCATTCTGAAGTCCCAGTGCTCGCATCGCTGGCTCAGCGCATTTTTCAATCGGTTCGTCAAATCGAAGTGTCTCGAACAACAATCGTTCGGCAAACGCTTTTTCATCAGACGTCAACGAAGATTTGGTTCTCGTGTGCATGATTCGCATCATAATGATGGGGCATCGTCTTGTTATAGATTGGCATCTCGCTCACGAAGGCGTTCGACGACTTGATCCGTAGTGAAGCTCAACTTTCTTCTCATGCGGTTCATGAAGGCTGTAACCTTGTTCAAATTGCCGTGTGAGGAATGA
Source organism: Planctomycetaceae bacterium (assembly GCA_003506095.1). GTDB lineage: Bacteria > Planctomycetota > Planctomycetia > Pirellulales > Pirellulaceae > UBA6163. The sequence goes on from DNWZ01000818.1 coordinate 10,051, forward strand.
AAGTGCAGCATCATAGGCCATCCTCTCGGAGGTATCTAACGCGATCGCCTCAGCAGGATAATCGCAACGCATCTGAGGCAAAATTTGTTTGAAGTTCAACTGCCCGATGACGCGCGTCGCGGCGTTCATTAATTCGACGCGATCCGATTTGATGATCTCATTTTCACGAATCACTCGCTCCGCTGTCGTTGACGGAGTCGGCTTCTCATCGGCTTTTGACTTCAACTTGGTTTTCATGGTTTCTCTTCGAATGGAGGTGTCTGGTTTGCTTGAGTTTCGAAGAGACGTGTGACCAAGATGGGTCAGGGGGTGTTGAACGATTCCGAATTTATCTGAATCCCAAGAGAAAGCCTTTTCACGATCGATACACGCAGTTCGTCAGGTGCCACAATCTGGACGTGCCCTGACCATCCCAAGATCCAATTTTGTATTTCATCGAGGCCATCTATCGTAAATCTGAGCGTAATACTGCCGTCACGATGCTTGGCGACTTGCTGGGTGTGGTGCCAGTTCGTCTCAATCACCGTGCGGGCGGCAATTGCATCGAAACGCAATTCGATTTCGTAAGCTTTGTCACCACGGTAGACAGACCACGCGTTTCCGAAGTACTTCCGAAGGTCGAAATTGCTTGGTCGATCTGCAATCGCCATCGTTTGGCGGAGACTTTTGAATCTGGCGACTCGGAAGGTCTTTGGCTTTAGCTCTCCATCGATATGCCCGATTATGTACCAAGCTTGCTTCACCAAGCAAAGCCGATACGGATGGATCGTCAACTTGACTGACGCATCTTCATAGGGCGATTCATAAACGCCGGTGAGCTGATTCGAGCCCAGCAACGCCATCTGGATCGATTTCAGGTTTTCCCCATGACGGCTATGGTCGGCTAGTTTCAGGTCGAATACGTCGACAAGGCTCATCGCGTCGAAGATGATCTGCTTCGTTTCTTCGCTAGACGCTGACGCAAGCTTCTTCGTCGTCGGGGCCGCGCCAAGCCCGACGTCAAGACCAGCCGCACCGGTGATCCGCGTCGCGATGGCTTGCCCGAGCGCCTCTTCGCCTGTGAGCATCAAAGTCGGGAAGCGAAAGTCAGACCGGACCCGATAACACTGCTCTTCTTCGCTGAAAAAGAAAGGAACCCCACAAAATTCCAGCACGTTCAGGTCGCGGTGAACGGTCCTTTCCGAACAGTCCAGTTCCCTCGCGATAGCCTTCACATTCCATCGCCCGCGAGACTGGATCAAGTTCAAAACTTGCAGAACCCGAGCAATGCGTTCACTCTGCCGAACCCGGCGATCGCGATCCGCCCGCTGCGGGATATCTTTCGGTACACTTTTCTTTTTGGCCATCTCGGAATTGTACCAGCCTGGTCTGACACAGGCGGGTCAGATGGTATCTTGAACGCCGGCACTACCGCTATGCTCCTCGTAGCCCAATTTTACTCGTAACGGATAAAAACTGAATGAATGGTGAATACCGAAACGACAACGGCAAGTGGAGTCCGTGTCAAATTATTCGGCGTGGCAGAATTCACACGAGGGTCGCGGTAGACGCCGAAGACACTTTCTTGGTGAAAACGGCCGATGTTCGCGAGTCTGTAGTCGCTCCGGTTCAAGGTCGTGACATCGATTTGCCCAATCAAAGGATTGTGCCAGACGTACCGCTGCAAAGACTCTATGGTCGCCTACGTAAGCCAACCGGAACGAAAAAACAAAAATTCGACTTTCTTGCAAACGCTATTTGCCCGCCCAACTTATCGGGTTCCGATTTCATCGCTGAGCTTTTCAGAAGAAGCGTTACGCAAATGAGCGCATACCGCAACGAAATGGAAGGATTCTATGCAGATCGGGTGGCGCGTCAGAAGGCTGGTTATCGATTCGCGAATCAATTAATTATCGAGCTTGACGCACGTAATACATTTCAGATCGGTGGGGCAGACATCAAAATGCTCGATTACGAGATCTACCCGCTACGAACTACAAAATCGGTCCGAGAGAATGGCAAATCAGCTAGGTCCAAAGTGTCGGGCACGATGGACGCGTTATTCGCGGTCTCCAGAAATGGCGTAACTTGCCCAGGAATTGGCGAGATCAAAGCTAAAAGTGAACAGGTCGGAGTGACCTTTGCGTTGGTTCAGGCGCTTATGAATGCGAGCCTTCTCATGTCACCAAGTCAATTCCGTAGGTTAAAAAATCAAAAAAGGTATGTCGAGAGTTTCGCAGACCTTAGTTGCGAATCGCCCGTCGTAGACATCGTTCTTTTGATGGAGAAAGATGCTGAACGCATTGACGAGGACGTCGCGTTAGCAACCCAATTGAGAGACGATCTTCAGACTGCGCTAAATGACTGCATTCGCAGCATAACATTTGCAGAGGTGGATGAGCATTACCAAGTTCAGATGTTCAAGTGAGTCTCGCGGCGCGGTGTGACAGGGGGCGGTTGCTGGTCAGGAGTACCGTAGATGCCAGGGCATTTTCATGGCGATTGTTGCCAAATTGCCATTCGAGCCATGTAACACGATTGGCGTCCCTGGTTCAAACTGCGGCGGCACTTGAAGAGTTCCAGTCGCAACCGAATTGACCGGCACTCATTTAGTCGGGGTCGCACGATCGGCGTTGTTGGGCCGAGTATCTTTACTTCATAACCCGAATACAGCGCATGTTCCCAGCTCCAACGCCCCGGAGGAGGCTGGCTTATTTGATTCCAGAGCATCCTCTCGAAACTGGCCTTGCCGCAACATGTTTCCTGGCAATCACTTACAGCGATGCCGCGAAAATCGTCCGGATCTCCAGAGCGGTTGGATTACAGTCCGGGTTGCTCAACTTTCCGGACTTGGTTCAA
>DNWZ01000259.1 GCA_003506095.1 Planctomycetaceae bacterium
CCCAGTCGCTCGGGCTGCCCGACTCAGTAGTGATGCGAGGCGATGTCGATCGATTCGCCGATTGTTTGTCGGATCACTTCGGTTGGTGCGTCGTCAGCTACAAGCTTGAACCGTTAGAGCAATTGCCGCCCGACGTAGTGCTGCCTGATCAGTTGTTCGTGATTGAAGAGTCGTCCAGCGAAAACTTGGACATGCCAATCATTTGATCGACGGTTTATTCCGTTGATCGTTTTCACGCCCCGTGATGTTCGCGGGGCGGTTGTTGTCTTCCGACACGGCCGCCCCGCACCGGTTTCGGCCGGGCGGGGCAGGCCGTGACTTTCTCTCCTCGTTCCTTCAAAAGGATCAAAGTCATGCCTCAAAAATTTCTCAATGATGAAGTCGCCCGTCGTACCGGTGAAGACCCTCGCTTCATTGCCCGAATGGGCTTTTCTCCGCTCGAACCGATGCCGCTGGAACTCGACACGTACGACCCACGCGAACCGCTGGTCGTCGACTGGGACGAGCTCGATCTGGAACGCTATTTGGCGATGTGCGGCTAGGGATGCCCATTGTCGCTCGACGCTCCGAGTCGAGTAAGCCTTAGCAATCACGGCTCGGAGATCCGTGCGACAGTGTCGCTCGACGCTTCGAGCCGAGTCTTTGCATCTGCGCTAACTGATGCACGCAATCCGGGGCCGTGATGTTTTGTCACGGCCCCGTTTTCTGTTTGGGCGGCATGCCGCTGCAAACAAATCACACAACCAACAAGTTTCTTATAGGAGATAATACCCTACCATGCAGATTCCCTGCAAACTGATCAAGTCGGCGCGTATGCTCGCCAGCCGACTACTCAAAACTCACCGCAAGGCCGGTGCTGCTCGGCAAGCAACCGATCACTGCGTTACCGAGTTTCATCCGACGATCGATGGCACGTTGCTTGTCGTCCGCTGTGGCGACCAGAGCCTGTCGCGGTTGGTCACCACCACGCGGTATGTTCGCCCGTTTGCCTGTCTGCATTCTTGGATGAAAGAATGCGAGGCCGAACGCGGAAACATCGAAGTGAAAATGACGCCCGATCACATCGACATCGATTGGCAAGTCGACACGATTCCGCAAACCCTGCGATTGCAGCACGTCGACTACCAACCGCTGGCGACGACACCACCGCTGTCACCGGTAAGCACGCGGTTGATCCCAGCCTTAGCAGCGACGAGTGCCGCCGTTGATCGCCAGTCGCTGCGTTACGCTCTTGCGTGCGTCCAGCTCGACGGCGCACGCGGAACCGTCACCGGTACCGACGGCCATCGCTTGATTCGCTACGACGGTTTTGAGTTTCCCTGGACCGACCAGGCGATCCTGCTGCCGGCCAACGACGTCTTCGGTTCGCCGATCTTGCGTGAGGCGACCGAGGTTTTCTGCGGCGTGATCGATCAGCAATTGGTCATCCAAGCGGGAGCATGGACATTGCGTTTGCCGCTACAAGCCGAGGGGCGTTATCCCGACGTCGACAACGTGATTGGCAGGCTCAGCGGGCCCACCAACCGCGTCTATTTTGATCAGCGTGATTTGGCGTTCGTCGTCAAGCATCTCAAGCGGTTCCCCGGTGACGACCCAGACCACTGTCCGGTATCGCTCGATCTCAACGGCCACGTCGATCTTGCGGCCTGTGGAGACGAGCAGACCCGTGCGATGCGAATGCGGCTGAGCCGAACGTTCCAAGTCGGCAAAGCGACAACCACGTCGATGAACCGCCACTTCCTCAGCCACGCGGCCCGGTGCGGCATCACGGACCTACTGCGGTTCGGCGATCAGCAACCGGTAATCTGTCGCGGTCCGAATCTCACTTACGTCTGGCAACCACTAGCCGGAGTCAAACTGCCGCCAGAATCGCCCGAAACGATTCAGCTCGACACCACCAACTACGAAGTTTCCGCCGCGTCGTAGCGGCGTGGCATCTCTCAAGTATTCCGTTTAACACCCAAACGAAGGAAACCAAACATCATGGCATTCAAGATCAACGTCGGGCTGTCACGTAAGATCGGCCAACCCAACTTCGGCAGTCTGGGAGCGTCGTGTCACATCGACCTGGAGATCGACCCGCAAACGATCGGTCACGGCCCCGAAGCGATCCAATCCCAAATCCTCGGAGCGTTCGCGATCTGCAAGCAAGCGGTCGACACCGAGCTGGCCAAATGCGATCAGTCCACCAGCGTCATCGTGCCCCAAAGTTTCACTCCATCCACAAACGGGCCACTGGCCCAAAGTCACGCCGCTGAACCGCCAGCCCGCAAAGCTGCCACCGAGTCTGCTGCACCGCCCCGTCGCCCCGCAACACCGGCTCAAATCAAAGCGATCCACGCGATTGCCGGCAAAGCCGGCATTGAAGTCGCCAGTGAACTCGGCCAACGCTATGGCATCCGCAACCCCCAGCAGCTCAGTATCGGACAAGCCAGCGAGATGATCGACCACCTCAAACAATCGCTCACGCCCACCCCGGCGTAAGCGGTTGCGAATACGAAAATCACCTGCTTCAACTGCGGGTGATTTTTTTAGCTGCCAGTACATCTCCGGACCAACGCGGCACTCGGGCGGCACAGGCAAATGTTTTTCCATGCCACAAACGGGAGATGCTCTAAAACAATTAATTAAGACTGGAGCCGTCGTCGCTCCGTCGCAGACTTGGTCTTACCTGTCGGTTTCGAGACGATCGCTAGCACGGCCAGTCTGGCCGGCCCCCAACGCTAGAAAGCTGCTGCCGAGTGCAATACACTTGGCTGATTACCACCCTCCACCAAGTAGCTGAATAGAAACATCCGCATCTGTTCAGATCTGTTAAAAATTGTTTCGAAAGTCTTGTTTTCGTTGCGGCCGCCATTTATGCTTCGACTCTTCGGATTGCCAGCAAATCCGATCGAGGTTTTCACGCCCCCTTTTTCTTGAACTGCCAGGTCTTTTCGATGAACGAGCACGCGGAGTTTCTTTCGGCATTCGTTTCTGGCACCTCGGCTGGCGCGGGCCATGGCTTCGGGCGAATGCTCATTTCGTGGCTGGCCAATCGTTGGCGATCACCGAAATCAGCCCCTGCTTCGAACGGTTTGCTAGCGGCCGTTGCACTCGACGATCTAAAGTCGCAGGGAATCCCCGAGGGCTTTCAGGCCTGCAGGTTCGATGGCGATGACTTTGAGGAGTCATATTCGCAAGTCTCACAATTGCCTGCTTCCATCGACGCGGGTGAATCGTTGTGGCTAATTCCCAACGGTGCACAGACGGTCGTCACGGACTTTTCGATCGGCGAGATTCCGATGCTGGCCGAAGTCGCCATGGAGTTTGCACCTGAGGCCGGGTTGCGTGCCCTGCTAGGTGAATCCGAGAGCGTGACTCTGTCGATGTTAAGCGAGCTAGCCGCAGGCGTGCTGGGCGGCGTTGGCGTCGCCATTGGCGCTGAATCGATTGCGGCGGCGTCTCCGGCCGCAATTGCCCGTTGTCAAAAGGATCTCGAGACTAAGCTAGGCGAGCGTGGTGTTCGCTGCCGGTCAATTCGATTTCTGTCCGATGATGAAGTCGCCGCTGCTGCGACGCCGACAAATGGCGCCGATAATGACAATCCGCCCGCCGAAGTTTTGGCCGAGCTCGCAAGAGTTAAAACGGCGGCAGATTGGCAAGAGCTGGTCAGCAGTGTCTCCTCGCTCGGCGTCCCGATAGCACCTACCGCACTGGCGCAGCTCAACCAAATGCAACAGCAAGTGCTCGATCGTACGGCCACGCCGGTTGCCGTGGCGAATCGATTGGCCGAAGTCACTTCGCAAGCGTTGCAGGAAGCTGGCATTACTCAGCCCGATCTCCGGCGATGGCAGCGGATTGAAGAATGCCTGCGCGATGAATTGCTGGAGCCTGAAACAGAGGCAACGCCCGCTGGCGTAGCGGTAGTGGTTGCCAAAAGACCTTCTACGTGGTTCACCTGGAATCGAGACGAGCTCGATCGAAAATTGGTGGCGTACATCCATAAGACGATCAAGCATTGCCTGGCATCGTGCGAGCAATCGCTCCGGTCTGTTCGTGACATGTCAGCACTTCGACAAATCCGGGACTGGCATCAAGAGTTGGAACTGATCAACGAACTGTCCAACACCCTCCCGTCGCTGAACCAAAAAGCGGCTACTTTGCGTCTCAACCCCAAGCGTGCCAAAGAAGCTGCCAAGAGCCTTGAGGAAGCGGTCCTGACGGCCGAAAAGCTTGCTCGCCAGGCTGCCTCTCTTTTCCAGCAAACGCCCGGTTCCGATAGCTGGAACCTAGCGATGCTGGAATGTCAACGTGCGACTAGCCTTTTGAGTCAATCGATTCAAGACCGCCGCGACGTCCGTTGAGTTACCGTTCTGCCATCCAGTTTTTTGGCTGTCGTAACCGCGACGCCGCTTCCACCCCGCTTCTCTCAAGTCATCACCGCGTAGGAACCTTTGCTATGGCCGAATTAAATAACAATCGTTGGCTGCCAGGTGTCGAGGATTTCGCGACCCGTGTCGAAGTCAGCGACCTGACCGGATTCTTCTCTCAGTCGCTCACCATCGAACCCGGTACGTTGGCGATGATGCTTGAAAATGGTCAATCGATCGGCGAAGTTCACCCCGGCCAATACACGCTCAAAACACTCGGCGATAAGCTGGCGTTTTGGTCTCGCAAATCGATCTCCGCAATCTTAACTCGAGAGAGCGAGGTCTTCATCGAATTGAATTGCGAGTCACTGCCGACTCAAGAGTTTCTGCAAGTTGATGTCGTCGTTCGCCTGGGGGTCCGCATCGATGATGTCGCTCTCTTTCAGAAGAACTTGCTCGGCTCAAAACCATCGCTCTCAATGACCGACTTACAAGCGATCCTGCTGCCGATCACTCGCCAGGCACTGTGGGAAACGGTCGGGCGGTTGTCGATTAGAGACCTGACCTCTCAACAGGCACGTGGTGACCTAGAGTTGTGTGTCACACAGTCGCTGGGCACTTCACTCTTGCGAAATGGGTTGCGTTTTACCCAGGTTCAAACCTTATCGGTTGCACACCCTGAGTACGATAAGCAGCAGCGGCGGATCGGCCAGATTTGGCTCCAACGTGCCGATCGAGAGCATGATCAATCCGCTGCTGAATTGGCCGCCGACAAGCTGCTCGATAGCGTTCGGCAACAGGAGCGGACAAACGACATTGAGGTCCTTGCAGAGCAAGTTGCAAGCGATCGCATGGAGGCCGACCTAGCGGTCCGAGTCCGTCGTATCGGCATCCGTAAATCGCTGCGCGATGCCATTATGGCGGAGCAATTCGACGAACTGACCACCGATCAAAAGTTGGCCGCCTTTCAACAGCAGCAAGACACCGAACAATTGCTGCGTGAGGATGAATACAACTCACTTGTCGAGGTGATCCGCGACCGCGGAACCGATCGACAGGCCTTACGAGCTCAATTGCTTCGCCGGCTCGATATCGAACAGCGGGCTGAGCTCGATGCCTTGCGGGTCGACCTCGACCACGCCCAGTCGCTCAAGACACGCGGGCATGAAATCCAGTTGGCCGAACTGGCCGATTCGGAGGAGTCGCGGAAGTGGAAGAGCCGCCTGCAGCGAGAAACTGAAGAAGCCGAACACCGACGCCGCGAATCACTCAAGCAAATTGAGTCAGATCGTCAGCACTCGCTCACTTTGGCTGCTGATGGCCGCGAACAAGAACTGCTCGATCTGCAGCATCGCCAACAGGTTGATCGAATCACCGGTGATGTCCAACTGCTTCAAGTCCAGCAGGAGCAAAGGGTCGCCTTGCTGCAAACCGAGATCCGGCAATTGCGTGATACGGCCGACGACGAGATCAAACGTCGCCGCGCAGAGACCCAGCGACAGATCGATCGCAACCAGTCGCTCGATCAATTAGAACGACTTCGACAGATCCAACAAATGAATGTCGACGTCGCCAAACACGAGGCGGAATTGCGACAGTCCGAACGGCGACTGGAGGTTGAACTCGACACTTTGCGAGACGACAAGTCTTCGCAACGCGAGCTTGCCAAGTTGCAGGCGATGCGTGGGATGAGCGACTTGGAGTTGATCGCCACCTCCGATAAGGCCGCGATCCTTGCAGATGTGGTTAAGAACCGAGACACCGAGAAAACGTCGCAGGAGATCGCACGAAGTCAATTGGGTGCCGCTCAGTTAAGTGACGCGAAGCTAGAAGAGATTCGCAATCGTTTAGCGGATGCCGAAAAATTGGCCGGCGAGCGACTCGCAGCCCAGCAGCGGCAGGATGCCGATCGGACGATCGAATTGATGCGTGAAATGTTGCAGGGCCAACATGCCGCGTTTGGCCAATTCGGCACCAACCTCGAAAACGTCACTCGCAATCTCGGCCCGCAACCGCAAGTGGCACCGCCGCCAGCGGCATCGCAGCATCCGCCTGCGTCGACGCCACCTGGCTCCACGACTACCACAACCACCACGACCACCTCGTTGCCTCCGAGCGACTCGCGGTAGGCTCTGACGATTCGAACTTCAACGGACTGACTTGCGACGGATCGCAGCGCATTCATCATACAAACTTTCATGACACCCACCGAACCCGGCCCGAACGATCTTCTAACGACCCGCGAGCTGATGGAATACCTCCAGGTCAGCCGAACCAAAGTATGGGAACTGGTCACCAAGCAAGGTTTACCCGCATTCAAGCTGGGAGGCGACTATCGTTATCGGCGTCGCGAAGTTGACGAGTGGCTAGAGAAGCACCGGACAGCGTCCGATGCCAAGCCGAAGCCAAAAAAATAACTCGCAATAATCCAAACGAGACACTCCATGACCACGATTGATCCGCGAAATACACTCTCTGGCCTCGTAACAGGTGCCCTCGGAGACTTGTCTCCCGGACGCATACTTGGCGGCAACTACGAGTTGGTTGAACCGATTGGCCGTGGCGGCATGGGGCAAGTATGGAAGGCTCAAGACCAGGCTGGGCAACGGACCGTTGCGATCAAGTTGCTCCCACCGGAACTACGTAATCATGAAGATGCGATCCAACAGGTGCGAGAATCGTTTCAAAAGGTTCACGCATTAACGCACCAGCACATCGGCAAGAGCTTGGCGATGTTAAGTGATGCCGACTACGGTCCGTTTATCGTGATGGACCTGGTTCTCGGCATCCCGCTTTCCCGCTACGCGAAACAGTATCGCCAACGCAGCGGCCAGATCCCACTGAAGCATGTCGCTGAATTATTGCGACCAGTTGCACAGGCATTGGACTACGCTCACGTTCGCGGTGTGCTGCATCGCGACGTGAAGCCCGAGAATATCTTGGTTCAGACCGAACCGCATTTTGAGGTCACCCTGATCGACTTTGGATTGGCAGCCACAATCCGCAGTACGATGACACGCTTTACTCAAGCTTCCGCCGATACACGAGGTACGCGTCCCTATATGTCACCAGAGCAATTGCGTGGCAACAGTCATCAATGGGACGGCCGCACCGACCAGTACTCGCTCGCGGTTGTCGCCTACGAGTTGCTCGGTGGCTATCTGCCCTTCGAAACAGAGGACGACTTTGCCTTGATGTATGCCGTGCTCAATGAACCGGTTGTGCCGATCGAAACCTGTTCGGAGGCGGTTAATCAGGTGTTGTCAAAAGGATTGGGGAAAGAGCGAACGGAGCGTTACGAAAACTGCAAGAATTTTATCAACTCGTTGGCTATGAATAACACCGCAGCCACTAGTGTTTCAGTAATCAAGACAACGGCACCGCAACCGAGAATACCGACTCCTGTAGTTGCTCAATCATTAAATCTCGCCAGTAAATCTGCAAGCGAGGCGACAGCGAAATCGTTCGTCAACTCAATCGGTATGAAACTAGTGCGAATCCCAGCGGGCACGTTTTTGATGGGTTCGCCGGAATCGGAAGCGGATCGCTATGAATACGAAACCCAACACCAAGTGAGTTTGACAAAGGATTTTTACCTTGGCACCACCGTGGTGACACAGGGCGAATATGAGCGGGTGATGGGTACGAATCCAAGTTATTTTTCCGCTGGAGGTGGAGCTGGGGGTCGCGCAAAAACCACCGGCATGGACACGAGTCGTTTACCGGTTGAGTCAGTATCTTGGGACGACGCAGTTGAGTATTGCCGTCGTCTATCGGCGTTGCCTGCGGAGCGCGCTGCGGGTCGCGTTTATCGTTTACCGACAGAAGCGGAGTGGGAATACGCATGTCGTGCTGGCACAACGACACCGTTTCATTTCGGATCACAACTGACTAGCCAGCAGGCCAATTTTGACGGCAACTTTCCTTACGGTATTACGACAACGGGGCCGTACTTAGAGCGAACAGCGACAGTGGGTTCTTATGGGTGCAATGGTTACGGCTTGTTTGATATGCATGGTAATGTATGGGAGTGGTGTTCGGATTGGTATGGTGATTACACTGCTTCGGCGCAAGTAGATCCAATGGGTGCTGCGGCAGGCTCGAACCGCGTGTGTCGCGGTGGCCGCTGGAACTTTATCGCGAAATCCTGTCGTTCTGGGGAACGGAGCATGTTTACGCCGGACTACCGGAGCCACAACCTTGGGTTCCGCGTGGCCTTGTGTTCGGTGTTCGAGCGGTAGGGCGCAGGTCCGTAGGAAGTGAAGCGAAGCCGCGACAGGAGGTATTGCAGCGTTGGTTATGGCGTTAAATAAATTGGGTGTAGCATCGTAGATGGCGCGGGCCGTCATGGGGTTTGGAACGAAGCCCCAACGAAATTGCTCTGTACGAGATGCACGGGAATGTTTTTGAGTGGTGCTCGGATTGGCATGGTGATTATCCGACGGGTAGTGTGGTGGATCCTCAAGGTGCTACGAACGGGTCGGATGAGCCGTGGTGGTAGTTGGGCGGGCGGTGAAGCGA
>DNWZ01000391.1 GCA_003506095.1 Planctomycetaceae bacterium
CGAAGGCACCGCCAAAGTACTCATTGATGTCGAAATCGCTCGGGGGACGGAAAGAGCGCCGAGTCACTTCGGCCGCGATCATCCGATCGACTTTCCAAACCCGGATCTCGCGGTGCCGTTCGGAATGCCCGACGACGTACAGGGTTCCGCGATGCTCGACCAACCCATACGGCTCGATGTCGTACGTCAGCGGTTCTTTCCTATTGGCCGAGCGATACTTGATCTCGATCACCTTGGCGTCCTCGACCGCGAGCGTCAAAGCTTCAACGACTTCAGAGTGCTTCGAATAATCGCCGCCAACTGAATTACGGCGTACCCGCGGCATCATCCGCCGGAGGTAGTCTTTCTCGATCGGGCCAATCATGCCATCGAGCTTGGCAAACGCACTGGTGGCTGCCTGACCGAAAACCGTGCCCTCCAGGGAAGAGTTGCCCAGCCTGTACAGCATCAAAACGAAGGCTTCGTCGTAAGTCAGCTTAAGTTCGGATAAGGGCTGTCCGTCGAGAGAAAGTTTTTTGGGCGAACGCGGATCACCGTGCTCGCGAATGGTGAACCCCAAGCTACGGAGATCGCTCAGGTCCCGTCGCACGGTCTTGCCGCTCACGTTGAGCGCTTTTGCAAGCGAATCAATATCCTCCGCTCCGTCGCCTAACGCGATCAATTCGAGCAACTTCGGATGCCTCTTCGACCGGGGTGCCATCGGTGGGACCTAAGTAGGTTCGAATTTCCAGCGGAAAAGAGCCCAGGATAATCACAGACCCAACCGGCGTGGGCAGACAGGGACAGCATTTGTCCGCAACGGCAACCGATCCTGAGTAAGCCGCGTTGCCAATTCCGAACTACCGACCAGAATGCCCCGTCTTAATGGGCCGGTCAGAGTTTGTGGTGAACCGCGGTCTGCTTGGGGAACCGACATTACGCTCTGGCGATCCGCCGGCCGGCTAGAAGCTGGAGAAAAGCATTGGATGCTGCAGGCGTGTTCGAGGCAAAAAAAGTGTAGGCTAGTCTCGTCTGGGGCGAATGCGTCAGCTTGAAAGTCGATTTCGCCGCGTTGCGAGAGAGAACTTTGTGCAAAGAGGGTATTAACCGAGAGCGATTTCGCGACACTGAAAGCAAAATCTGTAGAGTGGGGCCGCCTACTACCTCAGCATCTACTTGCATTAGTTCCCGGAACTGTAATTCGTCACGGTACCTCGAAATATGTCCCTGGTCCATTGAGCGCAGCTAACTGTTTTAGTGAAGAAACGCCGGTGCCGACTCCAACTCCATTGATCCTAATGTTGAGGCCGCTGCCTCGATTGAGTTGAGTAATTGTCTGAACAATCTGCGGGTCAAACTCGCCGTCAGAAAAAACGACGATTGATTCGGGTTTGGATTGAATCGCGATCAATAGAGCATCGGTAGGGTCTGTATCGCCAACTGGGGCGACCCCGCTCATTTGTTGGTCAATCAGCATCTTGTTGGCATCCGTAGCAGGAAGGAGGCCCCCGTCATCAACCTGCAGAGCGACGTTGTTGAAAAGTAGAACCGCGAAACGCTGCTCGGTTCTCATTTGCGCAACCGCATCTGAAATCGCTGTAGAGATTCTTTCAAACTTTCCTCCCGCCATACTCCCTGAGCAGTCGACGACGAAAACGACGGACGCGATTTCAGGCGGTAAAACCAGAGGATTCTTGGGTCCCGAGAGTAACTCGCTTCGCACCACGCCCGGATTGAACTGCTTTGCCGTTGGCCCCTTGCCAGTATTGTTTAAGTCCGATCCCTCGAGCGAGACCGCGGGCTGTTCGACGGCGGGGTGATTGCCAGCAGGGCGGACTACTTTCCACCTTAGGCCTGGTCCAACACCGGCGGATGCACTGATCGCATCGAAAATCTGTGAAAGGGAACCATTCAATCCCTGTGGGCCAAAGGGAATATCACCGCCAGGAGAATTGACGCCTTGGAATGGTTGGTTTGCCATCGCGGCTACTCTCGCCGCGTTAACATTGATTCCTTGCAATTGCTGCATCAAGTCAGCTGAACCGCGCTGCTGGTCCTGGTTGGTAGTGTCCTCATTAGGTGTACTTTCTGTTGCCGCCGTAGCGTCGGTTGCGGAAGTTGGTTTTTCTTGGTCATTAGAACCTGGTAGCGACTGAATCGATTGCTTTTGCGCGGCAGCAGAACTGCCTCGCCTTGTCGTTTCCGAATTGCTAAGCGAAGATGTTGCTTGACGAGTGAGTCCTGATTGATCCTGTTGCTTGAGATTGGTGGGGCCCCCAGGGCTAACGGCCAACCCATTGGTTCCGTCACCGGAGTTTTTGTCTTTGGCAGCTACCGTGGCATTTTTCGAATCCATTGTTTTCGTGCCAGCCATCAACGGAGTAGTGCTGCCGTCTTGTCCATTTCCCTCGCTTCCAGGAAGCGGACCGGGACAGGGAACGCCAGCCGACAACGAGCCGAAGCACATGCCATTCACCAGCCTTTCGCCGCAAGTCGTGCACTTGATTGGTGCTTGAGAAAATCCCTTTGGCGAATTCGCTTTTGTGTCTCCTGCGGTCGGCGAATTGCCTGCAGCTCTGGGCACCATCGGAATGGTTGATGATTGCCGGGGATTACCGGCTGAGGGGAGAGCGGGAAATGGCGATCTCGGTGGGGTGGGTACTGTGTTGCCGGGCGGTTTGGTTGGCACGGTTGCTGGGGGCGATTCTCGTGGCGTGGTTCGTTGCGACGCGGGGATCGCCAGTGAGCGCAAGAACTGCTCAAATCGAGCCCGACCTGGGTCTTCCAATTCCGACTGAGCTGCAGAACTTTGGCCGAATACGTCGCGAACAGAGCAAAGGCCTGACACCAACAGCAACGCCCAAATAAAGCAAGTCGACCGTATCAAACGACTTAAAGACATTTCTCCGCCCTTCTTTGTAGATAAGTGCTCATTGAATTCTTGCTGCGCCCGAGCCAAGCGAAACTGAAAGCACTTCATTCTCGTCCTGGACCCATAACTGGTAGGGGACGCCGGAACGAATCATTTCTTCTCGTATTTCAGTAAATGAACCATAATCACTTGGCCAAATTGCTAGTGTGATGATATTTCCGGAACGTGAAGTTTTGGATATGAGCGAACGAACCTTCGACATGCCGTTTGGCTCATCAATTCTCCACCCAGCGCCAGGTACCGGCCGGATTTCAATTTGCCCGTTACTCAAATCTCGTGTTGTAACATGGTCGGTATTGAAACCAACGTCGTACAATGCTGGTTCATGAGCTAGGTATACCATTCCGCCATCCAAAAGCACGAGTATCGAGGCGGCATTGGAATCCCGCGTCCGCGGGAGAGTGAGTGTCTGCTGTTTGGATTGAACGGCTTGGACGTATTGCGTTTCCATTTCAATCAGCTTCTGCTTAGCCTGAGCAAGCGTCTCCGATGACGAAATCGCATTGCTTTTTTGTGTTTCATTGGCTTTGATCTGCTCCGACAGCTTGCCGACTGCTCGGGTATTCTCCCGGCTCAGTTCTTTTAATTGCTGTTCAATTTCATCGATTTGATTCGTGAGTACCTCAAACTCGCCTCCAAGCGATTCCGAAACGGGATCCGGTATCTCGTCAAGGGTGACCGCCAAGGTTGCATGCTTTGCTGTCAAGTCGTCGAGCTGACTTACCAATTTGCGCATTTCATCGGCAGACGTCGGTTGCTGTGGGGTTGGGTCATCGCTCTTCACGACCTGACGGGTTTGAATCAATAATGCGAGCAAAATCGCCAGGAAGACGATGCCGCCAAATGCATTGCAAACGGTATCCAAGAAAAGGTCGAAACTGGATGATTCGGAGGGTTTTCGTTTCATTGCTTTTCAAACCCAAGCAAAACGGTTTCGTCATCGCCAGAAACGTTAAAGCCGTACGTCGCATTCGAACGATCCAGACTGACTCGCATCGCTGAAAAGTCGCTCGCAGACCCTGGCTTGATTATAATGTATAATTGACGTTGATTCATTTCTGTCTCGTTCAGCCACGTACGAAACTGATCTAATCTCGATGATCCTCTCCAGATCTGCTTGGATTTAGTAATAGCATCCTTGAGTTCGATTGCCTGATCGTTCAGGATGACAAGAGTTAAAAACCGCCCTTGTTCGGTGACATCACGAAAAATCGGCGTTGCATCGTTTTGCAATTCGGCAAGCTGATTCTCAACCGTCTGAATTTTGGAAGCAACGGAGGCTAACTCTTGTTGTCGTTTTTCAATCTCCTGTTGCTGTGACTTTGAGCCGAATGCTTCGCCTTGTGCAGCCGCGATTTGGCGGGCTAAATCATCGGCTAATGCACGGGATCTTCGCAAATGCTGCTGTGATGCGTCGAGTTGTGCTTTCAATGCGTCCAGCTTCTCGATGCGATTGAACTGATTGATCCCAACTGTCATTTGATGCGAATTAATGCGGGTCTCGATGAGTTGACTGATCGCCGCGACTTCCGCTTCCAAAGTCGTGATTGCCTCGCGAATCGGAGCTGCATCATAGACAGCCTCTGGTTTCGTCACAGACGCTTCAACTCGCTGTAAAAAGTCGAGGATGAGCAGGATCGTGATCAGGATAAAGATCCCGACGACGGAAGTAATGATGTCTTGAAACGCGAAGAATGATACCCCCGGTCCGTTAGTTTTTCGCGCCATGGTGTTTCTAGTCCTGGCTTTCGCCGTTGAATTTAGTAGGAAGAATCCGAATCCGGCTAACGATCTGCTTTAAGCAATACTCCTGGCTGTCATCTAGAAAGACTTCTTCGGCTTTCTTTTGCTCCGTCATCCAGAGCTGTATTACTAGGGCAATCACCAAGGCGAGCAGCGTTGTTTCAAATGCGGTGCTCAATCCCCCGGTAACCTGCTTCAGTTCACCCACGATCCCGGAAACGTCCGCCTGCTCATCGAGCAGACTGCTGAAGTTTCCGATCGCCTGCGCCAATCCTAAGACGGTGCCGATAAAGCCGAGGACGGGAATCGCCCACAAGAACCCTCCGAGTGTCGCAAATGATGTTTGATGTGAAGACTCATCCCGTTCCGCCAAAGACCTCAAAATATCATCGACGTCACCGACACGTCCGAGATTTTTTAAATTGGAAAGCGCGATCAAAATGCGATTGAAGACAATAAAGCGGTCAGGCGATTCGGCGATCGCGTGAATATTTCGAATGACCTGATCCGCCGTATTTGATGAAAGCACGAAGTCGTAATTTTCAGGAATTACCGGATGCTGGAGTGATTGCCTTTGAATCTGCAATTTCCGACGCTTCATCAAAAGGATCGCGGCGCTCCAGATGCCCAAAAACACGGCCGCGTGTTGTGTCGGGCCGCGGTCCAAGAGCATCGCACGAAAATACGATTCGGGAAGAAAATGGATTAAAACGAAAAGTAAGATCGTCAGCACAACGGCAATAATTCCCGCGAATCCGCTGTTGACCGAAGTTCCCGTGCCGGGTGTTACACCGAACCAGTATTCCGGATCTTGACCGGTGACGCTAAGTGGCCGAGGTAGAGGCGGATTCGACACGGACTCTTTATCATTCATGATGTCAAATGACCCCCGCGCCGGCCCCGGCTGCCATTACGAAGCTGATGATTAGACCAGAAAGAATGACCACTGCTAGGATCAAAAACACCAGTCCGACGAATTTCATCGCCGTTCGAAGCCGTCTAATTGCCTCCAGTGCGACCGATTCTTCTTGCCTGAAAGCGATCCCTTTGAGCGCCGATGCGTATCGCCCGAGAAGGAAACCGGTGCAGATTATCAAGCCCGACCCTGTCAATCCGGTTAATCCCGTGATAACTTTCCTGCTGCCTGCTGTCGGAACACCGAAAGTCGTTTCTGCACCAACGACCATGTACACGACCCAGAAAAGGGCGCCCATGAATCCGATCGTCATGAAGACCGCCCCCAGCCACAACGCCCACGGTCGGTGAAGATGGAGTTCTGTATAAAGGTTGTGTGCACCATACGGATGAATTGCTGCAATGGTTGGGAGCAAAACGGGTGCCCCACCACCAATCGTACCCGGTGGTGCGTCAACGATTTGCTTAAACAGCTCAGGAAACCCCTGTGCGGCTGGCTTCCAGTCGTCAAACCCCGCTCGCCAAATCAGCGTGTCACGAATTATTTGGCCGCTTTTTACCGCACTCTCCAGGCTTTTGGAGCTAAGTGGGCCTTGGTTTGACCCATTGAGATGCGCGTACCATTGAATCGCTTGATCGGGAGATTCACTGGGACGCCGCAAAGGCTCCATGTTGTAGGCATCCGTGCCATTAACTGGCGTAGACTGTGTCGATCGGTTCAGCGGTGCATTTGAGGATGCTTGAGTCGAGTTCCCGGATCCTAGTGCAGCAGACACTCCTTCTCGAGGGGTGTTGCTGTCTGCGTTACGACCTCGGGAAAAGACATCACCGAACTCTTCGGCTTTGACCCAAGTGATGCCATCGGCCGATAAATCATGCATCCGCGTGACTTGACCACGTCGCGCCAATTCCTGGATTTTATGAAGCGTCAGCGGCCCCAAGACCTTGCCTTTGAAACGAACATAGACTTGGTCTTCACTCATCGGTAACGCTTTGTGTTTCAGGAAAAGGTAAGTGGGCCAGCGGGTCGGAATCGCTTAGGGCGCAGCGAGAAAAAAGATGGGGCGTCCAGCGGACTGAGGCGAGATGGTCTTTTCGAGCAGGACACTTCCGTTTTGGACTTTGCCGATTGGAACCATGTCCGCCTGATCCGGATTCTGCGAGTTAGGCACGGGAACGATCAGGACTCCGTCTTTCCCGGGGAGTTCCTTGACGGAAGTCGTAATTTCACCGTCAGAATCTCGTAATAAAAAGCCTGCCCAAACGTACTGCCCAGCGATCAACTGTGCAGCAACTTGCTCGACTGAAGGCAAGCGGCGATACAATTCCGCAATCGGAGTGATCACGCGAGTCTCGACCTCGGTGTCAAGGCTGTCTTGAAGGGGCACCGGATCGAACCAATTGGCCCGTTTCGAACTCCGCTGCTGTAGAACGACCAGTGGATTGGTCAAGTTGGCCGACAGCAACTGACTTCCTTCACAAGCACCTGCTGCTAAATGCTGAATCAGCATTTCTTTCAGCATGTGATCTAGGTTGGCACGGTTTCTTACTTCTCCGATCAAACGCAAAAACTCTCGGTCCCAGTCCTGGGAGAAGCTTGCGCTCCTGGTTTGATACTGGCCGACTAGCAAATTGATCGTGTCGTAGGGCTCTGTGTGAATACTATACGGGGGAGTTAGTTTCTGCTGGCGTTTAACAGCACCGATTGCATCGACAACGATTTCAGGGTTCCAGCTCGCTCTATTTAGCTGTTCGCGATTCTTATGGTAGTGGTCTCGATAGATGTAATATCTATTACCCGAACTATCTTGTACCGTAAAAAGATCGGCTATAGAAGTCTCTTTCAAACCCTCCAAAATTTCTTGAAGGCGTTGAGTTCGATCTAGGTAAAGCGCTAGTCGATCAAGCACCTCGCGAAAATGATCAGCCGCAGGATTGGAAGGCAATTCCGATGCAACCTGGTTGAGCTGTAGATCGAGCTCTTGGGCCTGAGTCGCATTGATAGTGGCTGCAATAGCTGAAGCAAGTCGCTGGGCATACTGATTCCAGATTTCCGGCTTGTCCCAGAGCGAACGCTCCTCCACAGTGTCACTGAACTCCTGGCCGAGCTGTGACTCGGGGAGCTTCTCCTTGTAGGCAATCAAAGCTTGGGCGAATGTTTCAAGTGACCCAGCATCGAGTATTCGTTTCATCGCTACCGATTCGACCTGCATCCGCTGTCGTCGTTGTTCCAAGGCATCTCGAATTCCTAGCGCACGGGTCCGTGTCGCTAGAACCTGGGCTTTAGCGGCTGCATTCGCTCTGGGGTTTGCCGTGGGCAATTGGTCCAACGTCGCGACCACTTTCATCAAGTCGCTCGAGATCACGGCGTCCGGGGGGAGTGATTCGAAATGATCGAGTTGTTCGCGTGCTTTGCTCACCATGGCAAGCAAATTCGCAGTCTGCTCCGAGTCCAGTTTTTGAGACCACTGGGAAAATCTCCGCCGTACGTTGAAAGCCGCAGCCTTCTCGTCTTCGGTGACGGCTAGGCCTTCGGCCTTGGCCAAGGCCGAAGGATCAATGTCGTTCGCATCCTCAACGTCTGCCAGCTTCAAGTAGTCAGCAAATTGCTGAGCACGAGTAAATTCCGCTTCGACACGAACCTTGAGGCTCTCGTGAATTGAGACCAGACGCAAATCGGAAGCGATCGTCGCTTTCTCCGACTCCAAGCGTTCCCAAAACGCTTGGGCGTCGGCCAGGCGATTCTGATCGAGCATTGCGGCGAACTCTGTTTCGGCGTTTTTGATCTCACCTTCCAAGGCGGCGGCCCGCTGCCAAAAGAACAGGGCACCGACAACTAGCAGCGCGATAGTAAAGATCGCCGAAAGCAGGGCCCGGTTTCGTCTCTTAGACAAAATTTCTCGGTGTTCAATCGCGTCTCTAAAGCGTCGGATCAAATCTTCAGGAGGCGGGTTGTCGAAGCGCAAGCAGGCGTTGTAGGCCGCGTCGAGTTGGGTGCGATTGGCTCCGACGTCCAACAGTGACTGAAGATTTCCAAGAGCCGCCGAGCATTCAGCGCGTTCAACCGTCTCGCGGTCGATCTCTTGAAGCCATGCGATTCCTCCCTCGACCTGGTCGGTCAATTCCGCAGACGGAGCCTGAGAAGCTTTGGCGATCATTTCCCGCCACTGGGCGACGGCGGTTCGAGCGGCGGTTTCATCGAATTCGCAAAACGCGTGGTGAACGATTGGAGCGAGCCGTTTTAGTTCCTCACCGATGGCGTTTTGCTCTGAAGTAACAATTGCTTCTTTTAATTTCCTGGCGAATGCGGCTTTAGGTTGGATACGCCAGGGCGATTTCGTCAATTCCTCGTGCAGTTTCCTGATGCGAACGATATCACCAGTTTTCACCGCAGAGTCGATTTCATCGTTGAGTTGCCGCTGTCGCGCCGACTCAAGGGCCTCTATATCCTCTCCCCATACCGGGTTGGTCGGATCCAATTTGGCGATAGCGCGCAGGGTATTCAGACGCCAGGTTAGCGGAGCGCGAGCGATTGCTAGTCGACGATGTTTTTTAAGAATGCCTTCCAGTGGCTGGGTTTCAACGATCGCTTCGTGGATCTGGTGAGCCAAGTCTCGCTGAAGTTCCGTCGGGACCGGGATGTCTAGAAATTGGAGGATTTCACACCAATCGTCGTACTCAGGGAAATCGAGAGCAGCAGCGGCATCGAGGGCGTTGGGACTCATGCTTGCGAGTTGAATCGCTTCGCTTCGCAGTCCTTTGTGTAGCAACGCGACCGCTTTGGAGAGTCGCTCGTTGACACGAGTAACTTCGGCCGAATAGACATCCGCCAAAGCCCGCATCGCATCTTCCCGGATGCCATCGCGGCGTCCAAGAGTGATTCGAATTTGTTCGGGAAGGGTAGGCATGCTAAGCGATTCTCATCGGGTGGAGTCCAGAAATATTTCAATCGTGAACGTGAGGTCAATTTTTTCCTGTATTGGCTTAAGTAAAGTTCCAGATCCCGCTCCAGTTGGGGAGTAAAGCAACTGAAGTTCACCCGCTTTGATGACCCTTGATTTCAAAATTTTAGAAAGTTCGCCATCGATTTTTTTAATCCATGGTTCAATCTGAGCAACTTTCGCTTCGAAACTAGGATTGTCTTTTATGAACAATTCCAGGTCAGGCGGGGGCGTTATAAGTACTGGTGCGACAAAAGGCTTAATGAAAGACAGTACATGAATTCGCGACTGCAAGCGGACATCGAGATGACGCCAAACTTCTGGTTCGTTACTAATTGCCTGCAGAATCTTACTATACAGATCAAAAATTCTCTTCCCCGATGCAATTTCTTCCGCGTGAAAAAATTTGCGGGCGTCTTTTACTTCCAGACTTCCGATTAATGCTTCAGAGCCGGAATCTAGATTTAAGATTATATTGGCGTCGTTCTCGGCAACAAGAGTTGTCGGGCCGTCACCTGTAATCTCCTGCCTGCTTGTTGCAGAGGTAGAGTGCTTTGGCTTAATGTCGTCTCCCGTTAGCGATATCCACATATACAGTTTGGGGAGGGACTCTAGCTTTGTTCGAGTGAAATGCAAGCCAGTTAGCGGCGGTATTCTACTCGGTCGAATAACGAATGATGCAGGAATTCTGACTTTACTGCTTTGGTTTGATGTTGTGTCGTCAGTCGTGTTTTTGCCGCTTTGCTTACCGTTAGACCCAGACCCAGAGGGCGGAGCAGGCTCAGAGGGCGGA
>DNWZ01000364.1 GCA_003506095.1 Planctomycetaceae bacterium
GTGAGGCGGACACCCGCCACGGGCCATTGGGGATCCTTCTGGCCCAGGCAAGAGCCAAGAAGAACGCTTTCGGACGCAAAGGTCCCATTCGAAACACCGGTTGCCTCGTCGCCGAAGGCCGAAACCTTCGACGACGAAGCGGCGGTGGGTAGATCAATCAACAACGTATCTTTAGCCGGCCAGCCGCATCTGGCCGTTTTCTTAGAGCAACCGCCTAGTGAATCGCACCGCCAGCGACGGCGTCCGATGGATAAGCGTGCATCCCGTGTTCGGAAATATCCAAACCGGCTTGCTCTTCTTCTGGCGAAACTCGCAGGAAACCGACAGTCTTGAGAACAAAGAACACCGCGAACATCGTCAGGAAGGCCCAGGCGACGATCGCAACCGTGCCGATCAACTGGACCTGAACGAAGGCGCCGAGCGACTCGATTCCGTCTGGCAAATCACCAAAGATGCCAGTCGCAATGCCGCCCCAAACTCCGCACAAACCGTGAACAGGCCAAGCTCCGACAGGGTCATCAATCTTCATCTTGTCGAGAATGACAACACCGATCACGACCAACACACCGCCAATTAATCCGATGATCAAGGCTTCCATCTGGCCGACACGATCGCAGTTCGCGGTAATGGCAACCAGACCGCCGAGAACTCCGTTGAGAGCCATGGTCAAGTCGGGCTTGCCGAACAATCCCCAAGCCAAAAGGAGAGCGCCAACAGCCCCGGCTGCAGCGGAGATACTGGTTGTTACGGCGATGTACGTTGTTGCCTCAGCGTTTGCAGCGCCTGCATATGTCAATTGGCTGCCAGGATTGAATCCGTACCACCCAACCCACAAGATAAATACTCCAAGGGCCGCAAATGCCACATTGTGACCGGGCAATGGAATACTCTTCCCATCAGCCGAATAGCGACCGATGCGTGGCCCAAGTAGCATCGCGCCGGCCAAACCGGCAAAACCGCCGACCGCGTGGACGACCACACTACCAGCAAAATCCTGAAAGCCCATGGCGTCCAACCAACCGCCGCCCCACTTCCATGAACCGCTGATTGGATAAATCAAACCTGTCAAAAGAGCGCTGTAAACCATGTACGCCCCGAACTTCATCCGGCCCGCCACGGAACCAGAAACGATTGTCGCGGCCGTTGCTGCGAACGCGACTTGGAACAAAAAGTCTGCGGATGAACTGTAATCATCACCCCGCGCAACCTCGCCGACACCGTCTCGCGTGACAAAGGCGCTCGGCGTCCCCAGCCATCCGTCGACAATCCAAGCATCGCCCGGATACATCAACGCGAAACCAATGAACAGGTAGAGAAGAATGCCGACCGACAAGTCCATGACGTTCTTGGCCAGAATGTTGACGGTGTTCTTGGCAGCGTTAAGTCCGACTTCGACCATCGCGAAACCGGCCTGCATGAACAGCACCAACACAGCACAAAAGAACATGATCAAAGTATTGATCGTGTAAGCGATGTCGGACTCGTCGGCGAACAGAGGACCTTCCTCTTCCTCAGCAGCCGAGTCACCCGCGTCGGCCCCGTCTACGGCCTCCGTTACCGCCGGTACGTCGTCCTGAGCGGACGCGACCGACGCGAGTGACACGCTAACCCCCAACATCCCCACGAGGAGAGCGATCCAGAGGGGTATCCCTCTTAAAGTTTCTGTCATTACTGTTCTCGCCTAAATCGAAAATGTGAAAAAATCTGCAATGCGACCCATCCCGCAACTTTGCGGAATCGAACAAGTCGACACTTGTGATCGACGCCGGACTCGCACATTTCAACTCTTGCCCGCCAATTCCTGCCTGGGCCATCTAATTCATGGATCGGAGTTGTTAGTTCAAGTTGCTTGACGTCGAAGTCGGCATTAGCAACAAGCAGGCCAACGTCAATTGCCTTTGCACGCAAAAAGGCGCAAGTGCCTTGCAGGAAATGCTTTGCGGTTTTGAAAAAAATTCAAAACATCTCGCGTGCTAGCTTTCGCGAGCTTTGCGTGCCCGCATCCTATGCACTGCCCAGAACGGCTCTGCTTAGTTTGTGTGCATCCATTCCACTGTCCCGCAGATGTCGTTCGCAAACGACTGCTGCACGTGTTTTTAAAGTGGGTGTGCAAATGGAAGAATCGGACGGGGACTGGAGGTTATACCCACGTCGATGGCAAGAAACGAAAAAACCGCCGTCGGTCTGCAGTGAGTCCGACGGCGGCAATGATCTAGCATCTCGATCAGGGAATCGATTGCCTAGAAGGTGAAGATGGTGTCCATACCGAAGGTGAACTGGTCACGTCCGGTCTCGAACAATCCACCGCCCAGCGTACCATCCAAACCTGCCAAAGTTACGGAATCAGCACCACGAGCCCAGTCGTACCGGACTTCGGGGCGAATGATCACGTTGGCATGGGGACGGTAGTTCAGCCCCATGGTGATGTCGTAAACATCAACTCGGCTGCCCGCACCCGCAGTACCACCGAAGGCGGAACTGTCATTGGCCACGCTCCACCACTCGAATCGACCACCCACTGCCAAGCAGTCGCTGAGCGTGTAGATCAGGTACTGATTGATACCGAACGTGTCACGCACGGTAGCACCGGCAGCGTCTTCCGTACTGAGAAGGTCGCTTTGAGTGATGTACTGCAGTTTGTCGGACAACGCATACTGGCTGACAACGCTTTGCATGTAACCTTTTTCGTAAACACCCAGTCGGGCTTCACCGAAACGGCCGCCGGTGCTGGCGTAGGTCATATTCCAGTTATCGGTGACCTGGACCGACAATCCGCCCAAGAAGGCATCGCCGTTGTCGTCGAAACCGCTGTCCCAGCCCAGAACGTATCCGCCATAGGCCGTGATGTCGTCGTTGACCTTGTAAGTCGCCAGTGCTCCGGTGTGGGTAAACGGCTCGCTGTGAATCATCGTGTACGCGTGGCTGTAGAAGAAGTTACTCGGCGCACCGACGACTTCCCAACCGATAATCGTGAAGAAGTGGCCGACTTTGACCGACAGGTCGCCATAGCCCGCTTCGAAGTAAGCTTGCGGAATAGCGTGGCCGTAGGCACCGTTATCCCAACCATTGTCCCAACCGCGCTGTCCGGTTCCGAACGCTTGAGTGTCTTGAGCGTCGGTACCGTACAGGTAGTCGATCCGTCCACCGATATCGAAACCGCCGGAAGTATCGAGTGCCTTTTCGGCATACAACCACGCTTGATGCAACTGCACTTCGTCAGCACGGCTGTTGAAGTTACGCAGGTTGGCCGAGTGGTAGCCAATTTGCGTCCATCCGCCAGCCGAAATGCCGTTGTGTTCGCCGAACAGCGTCCAAGGCTCGCCGATATTGCATTCTCCTAATGAACCCAATCTGTCGGCTAGGCCCAATCCACCGCCAGCACCGCAGGCGCTGTCGCAGCCACTGTCACAACCGCTGTCGCAGCATGGTTCAGCGCCGCAATTCGGATCGACCGATTCACAGCCGCAAACGGCTTGGCCACACTCGCAATGGCTCACTTGAGCAACCGTGCCTCTGGCTCCGGCATAGTTACCCAGGCCGTCACTTGCATAGGCACCAGTGCCAGTGAGAATGGCAGCCAGTAACCCTAACTTCGTAAATTTCATAATATTGTTTACTCCAGTCCCTCGGAGGGTTTGCATGATCGAACGAAAGCTGATCTCGGAAAGCCGGCCGCCCTGCCCGCCGCTGGCACGCGTTCCAAAAGGTTGCGCCCAGCTTTGACTTCACAATTCTTGTGTCTCGTTGGGAGCGAAGTTGCTTCCTCGGGATCTATTCGATCGTCGTCACCAACATGGTGGGGCGGTCGAACGTGAGAACGATCAGTCATCCGGCTTAAGCTATCGACGCAAAAAAAACCAAAATTGAACCTCAATTCAGCCCCTTGGTGATCTGTTTGCGTCGAAGATCCTGTGTTTGGTAATCTGTGCCGATTGCGAAGAGGGTGCGGCCAGCTGGGCGTTTTGCCACCGAGCCCTACCGGCATGTCGACGGCTCCGAAACGAAAAAACCCGACGACCGCAAAGTCGCCGGGTTGTACTTTCAAACTCTTGATCTACCCCACAGGGACTAGTCAAAAATCGTTATTGATCAACGTTCTAGAAGGTGAAGATGGTGTCCATA
>DNWZ01000146.1 GCA_003506095.1 Planctomycetaceae bacterium
CCTCGTGCAGGCATTCGAAATAGGCCATTGCCGGCTCGTAGCCGGCTTCGACCAGCGTCTCGAACCCTGCCTTGACCAATTCGCTGACACCACCGCACAGGACCACCTGTTCGCCGAACAAATCGGTTTCGGTTTCTTCGGCGAACGATGTCTGAATCACGCCGCCACGAGTTCCGCCGATCCCCTTGGCATAGGCCAAACCGATCTGCTTGGTCGATTCCGCAGCACCATCGCCCAAGGCGATCAAGCAAGGCACACCGCCCCCTTTTTCGTACTCGCTGCGAACGAGGTGACCAGGGCCTTTGGGCGCGACCAACAGCGTATCGATTCCCTTGGGCGGTTCGATTTGGCCGAAGTGAATGTTGAAGCCGTGGGAACACATCAGGACGTTCCCCTTGGTGAGGTTGTCCCGAATGTCGCTGCGGAAGATATCGCCTTGGACTTCATCGGGCAGCAGCACGTTGACCACATCGGCCGCCTTGGTCGCTTCGGCGATCGACACCGGCTTGAAACCATGCTCAACGGCCAGGTCATAATTGGCTGACCCGGGGCGTTGGCCGATGATCACGTCACAGCCGCTGTCACGCAAGTTTTGTGCTTGGGCATGTCCTTGCGAGCCGTAGCCCAGGATGGCAACCTTCTTGCCCTTTAAATGGCTCAGGTCGGCATCGTTGTCATAATAAATCGTAGCGGCCATGGCAGATCAATTCGCTCCGGAAGTTTGCGGGTTTTTTTGAGTTGTTTTCAGTGAGTTCGGCTTACGATGAAACCAAACATTGCGGTTGTGGGGGGATTTAAGAGTCGGATTCGGGTTCGGCCTCGGAGCCACTGCGGACCATCGCAATTCGGCCTGTTCGTACCAGTTCGGTGATCCCAAACGGCTCGATCCGGGCGATGAACGCGCGGACTTTGTTCTCGCGGCCGCTGATCTCAACCATGATTTCATCAGAGCCGACGTCGACGATTCGACCGCGGAAAATGTCGACCAGCTCCCGGATTTCGCTACGCGGACCGCCAGCAGGGGCTTTTACCTTAATCAGCGCCAAATCACGTTCGACGTAATCCTTGCTGCTGATATCCTGGACTTCGACGACGGTTACGATCTTTTGCAACTGCTTGCTTACTTGTTGCTGGACGCGATCATCACCGACAATCACGAACGTCATTCGCGACAGATGAGGGTTTTCGGTTTCGCCGACTGCCAGCGAATCGATGTTGTAGCCCCGGCTGGCCAGCATCCCGGAAATGTGGGCCAAAACCCCTGGGACGTTCTGGACGAGCGCAGAAAGGACGTGACGTTTAACAGGTTCGGCCATGACGACGGCGGACCGTGGCAAGGGGAAAGGTGATCAATCGGGTCAACAGCGACACGATTAAAATGGGATACGATCGGATCAAGTGACGTACCATCTGGGCAGCTACAGTCGGCACCCAAAGGCCATTTGAAGCGACGATGATAGTTTTGCCCTACCCCATGAACAAGGGCGGCGGCAGCCTGTTTGGCCAATCGGCACCAATTCTCTTGGTGAAACCGGGGCGGAAAGTGTACGCTGATATCTCTCTCGCTATCCCGCAACAGGCTCTCGCCTGCTTCGGAAACCTTCAAGGATTATACGCCCGCATGGGTTTTCTCGTGCAATTGCCTGCTTATCGCGGGCCGATCGACCTGCTTTTGTACCTGGTGCGACGACAAGAAGTTGGAATCAACGACTTGGCGATCGCTCGTGTCGTCGAACAATTTATCGAATACGTCGAACTGCTGCAGGATCTCGATTTGGGCGATGTGGCCGATTTTTTGGAAATGGCCAGCATTTTGGTCGAGATCAAAAGTCAGTCAGTACTGCCAAAGATTGAAGAAGTCGACGAAGAAAACGCGGTGCTCGAAAGTGAATCGCCAGATCAATTGATCGAGCGGTTGCTGGAATACAAGCGAATCCGCGACGCGTCGCAAATTTTGGAAGAAATGAGCTCCCGATGGCAGCAACGTTATGGGCGACTGTGCGATGACTTGCCCGCACGCCAGTTGGACCTCGGCAGCCAACCGATCGCGGACTTGCAACTTTGGGATTTAGTCAGCACCTTTGGCCGTATTATTCGCGAATCTTCGGGCCCACCGCCGACCGAAGTGATTTATGACGATACACCGATTCACGTCTACATGAAGCGGATTCACGAACGCTTGCAGACCGAACCACGCGTCCTGTTGATCGACATGATCCGCCCCAAAGTGCATAAATCGGCACTGATCGGATGGTTTTTGGCTGTCCTGGAACTGACTCGCCACCATGGGGCTGTCGCCGAACAGGATGAAAACGGAGAAATTGTCATCCTTCGCGGTGAGAATTACGGCAGCACCTTGCAGGTTGCTGAAGTTGACAACTATTCCGCCGCTGGCATCCGCGCCAGCAATATGCCGACGCAGATGCGATAGCGGATTCAGCTTATCGGCCGGTGATACCGCCGACGACGCCGCGAACACCGGAAGTGACGCCCTGAACGCCCCGAAGTCCTGCGTTGACGCCCGCATCGACTCCACGCAGCCCCGTATTTACGCCGACGCCGCCGTAGCCATAACCGTAGCCGTAGCCGCCCATTCCCGATCGGTAGCCTGGCCCGCCATAATAGCCGCCGTCGTAGCCGCCGTAGCCTGCACTGTAGCTTTGCCCGTAACCGCCTTGGCTGTATCCGCCCTGTGATCCATAGCCGGAGCTGTACGATGAACCGCAACAACCACCCGAGACGGGCTGCTGCACCACCACTGGACGGGCGTGCCCGCCACCACACGGACTGCAGCATCCGCCACGATGACCGCGACGATGATGGCCGAATGCGTCGGCCTCATGTGCCACAAATGCTGATCCGCCCAGTAAAACCGCTCCGGCCAGCAACCATTTCTTTAACATCGCTAAGATTCTCCAACATGTGAATGTTCGTCAAAAATGCACTGCGGTGGTTGGGGGTGCGATTTTTCGCGACCACCGCAATGAAACGTCCTATTCACAGATGGCTAAGGCACAAACGATGCCACTGGTTCGATTTTGGGTATCACGCCGGATGCATAAATGCAAGAATTTCCGGTGTTTGAAGAATTTTCCGGAGTCCGGCTCCAGACCAAATCAACCGCCCTCCCCGGCACGTC
Source organism: Planctomycetaceae bacterium (assembly GCA_003506095.1). Taxonomy (GTDB): domain Bacteria; phylum Planctomycetota; class Planctomycetia; order Pirellulales; family Pirellulaceae; genus UBA6163. The sequence continues at coordinate 3,140 of DNWZ01000146.1, forward strand.
CTTCAGCGATGGTCGCCCGGCTACCATCGAGTGCGCGAGGAACGACCGAAAGGGCTGCACAGAGTTTAACGGCATTTTTTCGCGAGACTCAAACGCCGATCGTCTGCATCCAAATATTCGGCTACGGGCCGATGTAAAGCGAGAAACCACGCGGCGTACCAAACGCGGGCCCATAAGCCGGATAGCCAAAGTTGCCGATGCCCACACCGACCGACGGCCGGTATGAATGATAAACCGGTGCGCCAAATCCATACCCATAATGGTACTGTGGGTGGGCTGCGTAGACACGCTGGCTGTGATAGACCGGCGATGGACCGACGATTACCGGTCGCGCGGAACGATAAACCGGCCCAACGGAACGGAATGATGGCCCAAAGGAACGGTAGGGTCCGTAGGGACCGTGCGCGTCGGCAGTCTGGGCCAACATTGCCGAACCTGCAAAGATCACAGCACCTGCCAATAGTAATTTCTTGAGCATTGAACTTTCTCCCACGCTATTCAAACGTCTTCGAATCGCCGTGCCGGCAAATTGGCCAACACTAGGAGGGGCGTTTCGAAAGATCACTTGACATCTTATGCAGTTGCTATGCCAAGTGAGAAATAAATGCGTTTTGACCATTCGCAAGCTGTTACTAATTATAGACTTAACGATTTTCTATAAAATCCGACCCAGGCCAGAAACCCGTCCCGATCGCCATCACAATGACAACACCCCTGTCGTGATTCTGTATCAATCTGAGTCCTCTTGTTGGACACCCGCCTGGTGCCGGATGTGCTGATCTTGACGATTTTTCGGAGAAAGGCAGGCGACGAGTGGTTCAATAGCCGACCCCATCGAGCGGCGCCGATGATAACGGCAGAAGTCGGGGCCGGTTCCAAGGCAAGCATACAATCCTGTCGCGATTGGGTGCGTGTAAAGCCATGGATGGTGTTTGGTTACCAGCTCTGAAACTAAGTTTGCTCCGACAGCCACCGACGATCGCAAGAAGTGATCGTTATTGGCGATTCGGGGCGGAGATTGACCCTCAGAAGGTTCACGGAGGAACCGATCCATGCCAGTTCTAAGAATGTTAATCGCCGCCACGATTCTGTCCGGCGGTGTCGCCAGTGCGGTTGGGCCCGTTGGAGGCGGCGAATTCATCGTCAGCAGCCAGGTGATCAGCGATGAAGTGACCAGTGGTGGCGATTCGTATGTCGGAGACGTCAGCAGTGGTTACGAGGTGGGTGATATGGCGGCTGGCTGTAACGAACGCACATACGGCTATCCTGACCTATTCTACAATTACTACACCCAAGGTAATTGCAACCGCACCAATGCACAGATGTTGGTTGCACCGGTGCCGACACCGCCACATGTCGGCCATACGTTTATGACTTACCAACCATTTCAGCCCGAAGAAATGCTTTATTGGCACACCAACCGCTACCACAATTATTATGACAATGGTCGCGGTATGAATCATACTCGTGTTCAGTACTATGCCCCGCCGGTGAGAACTGCGGCCAGCAATTTTTATTGGAATGTTTTGCGGATTCCTCGCTAATCCGAAACGATTTAACCTTTAACCCGCTTTCCACCGAGACATCGGTCTATCATGAAAAAAATCCTATTGATCGCGATCGCGATGTTGATCGGCGGCTCCTGCTTGGTCGACGAGCGTGCCCAAGCGGGTAACCCATTCAATGGATGGGCGCAACGGCGGGCTGATCAAGAGCCGTGGCATGGTAATTATTATTATTTGCCTTACGGTCAGCCGACCGCTTTGGTCGTGCCACCGAACGTTCACATGCGTCAAACGTATTCGTGGGGCGTTAGCCAAAACCTGATGTACCCGATGAACCATCAATTCGGTCGCAGTGCATCGTCGCCGGGAGCATTGCCGCCAGGGTCGTTCATGCCGACTCCGCACTGGCCGAGCCACACCGACCAATTCGGCGTCTATTACGTCCGTGGGCCTTGGTAGACCTGCGACAACACGATCTGACTGGTAACCCTGCCGCCAGATCGGCATGGGTTTAATAGTCGTCCTTCGGATTGCCCGGCAAGTCGTCACTGTCTTCTGCTTCATCAGGTTCCGATGATCCACCAGCGAAATCGGGACCTAGCAACCGTTCGATCTCTTGTTCGGTGATCTGGTCGAGTTCTTCATCTTCCAGGTCATCATCATCGTCGTCATCGTCACCACCCGTGTCGAGCAGTTCGCCGGGCGGTTCGTGCCCGTCGTCAGGGATCCAGCGGATCGTAGGACGTGGTGGATCGGCGAGTGCCTCGTCGCATTCGATTGCTAACCAAACGATGCCACCGGGACCATCAGCCGTGTCCCCATCTTCAAAGTCGTTGTCTTCTCGCAACGAAAATAACGCGGCGTTTCGTAAGAACTCCTCGACCTCCGACGGTTTGTAGTTGTCGGCCAAGAAGACCGCTTCCATATCAGGCAAATCGAATTGGCCGTTACCGACGGTGTCCATCAACGACCAAGATTCAGTCGCTTGATACAACCGGACATTGGTCCACATGTCCAGCGGCGGAAAATCGTGTATCCAAGCGTGATTGAGCCCTTGTCGCAATCCGGTCGCGTCGCGCAACACTTCGCCGCCAGGATTGAAGTAACAGATCACGCCGGGCAATTCCATCAG
>DNWZ01000207.1:0-2772 GCA_003506095.1 Planctomycetaceae bacterium
CTTACAAAGGGGCAAATACGAAGGCCGAACCCGACAGTGCCGAAGCGGTAACTAATCCGATTTTCGAAGGACATGTCGATTGGATAGCCGATCACATGGGAAAGGAAAAAGGGTCAAGAGCTTTTTTGGCCGTTTGGGAAAACTTCCGAGGTCGACCGTGAATTCGGAGCGTTGCCTCAAGATTGTTTTTTCTTGCCGTTGTCTCCAACCAGTCGGGATCGCCGCCATTGACGATTTGTTTGGCGCTGCGGATTTCAACTTGATGGCCGGAACGAGATAACGGAATTTTGATAGAATGAGGGCGGTCCAATCCCAATCCTCTGCCGCCCTCTTTGACTTATGTAATGCCTGATTCGCCTTTTCTACAGATTCCGCCTGAGGACTGGCTGCTTTCGAATGCGCTTGCGTTTGCAGTATTTGACAGGTTTCCGGTCAGCCGTGGGCACGCTTTGGTTTTGACGAAGCGATTGGTGGCGACGTGGTTTGACGCGTCGCCTGAGGAACAGGCGGCTTTGATGGCGCTGGTGAATGAGGTTAAAGCCCATTTGGATGCGACACTCGATCCCACGCCCGATGGTTACAACGTTGGCTTTAATTGTGGCGAAACGGCCGGCCAAACCGTGATGCACGTTCACGTGCATGTGATCCCAAGATATTCTGGTGATGTGCCAGATCCGCGAGGGGGCGTTCGGTTTGTCATTCCCGAGAAAGCCAACTACCTGAAGAGCAGTGACGTTGCGCCGACGATTCGGATGCCAAAAGCAAAGTCGCAGGTTGGCGATCTGCAACTAACGACTGGTCATCCTGATTCACGACTTTGGGACCGATTGTCGACTCGGATGGCGGGCGCGCGGTTGGTCGATATCTTGGCGTCGTTTGTCCAACTTTCGGGTTTGGATGTGATCGAGCGACGGTTGTTCGAAGTACTTCGCGGCGAAGCGACAATCCGCATTCTCGTTAGCGACTATCTTTACATTTCAGACCCTCGTGCGCTTGCTCGGTTGCTGGCTTGGCGGGAGGCGATTGAGGCGGATGATGAAAACTGCGGTGTCTTTCGAGTTCGCTTGGTTCAGTTGCGTTCGCTGGCGGATAAGCCAGAATCGTTTCACCCCAAGGCTTGGCGGATCGTCGATGAACTCGGCGCTCTGGTCGCTGTTGGAAGCAGCAACCTTTCGCGACCGGCGCTTGTGACTGGCGTCGAATGGAACTTGCTCTGCTCAAGCGTCGGGAACGAAGGCGTTCCCGATGATTTCACCGCCGCTTTCGATTCGCTTTGGGATGCCGCTTCGGATCTTTCAAACGACTTGGTGGAACAGTACCGCCGGGCTGCAAAAGAGTACCGTAGCGTCCACTTTGAACCGGAAAGCCTGGACGAAGCCGAGATCCCGGAACCGCGTCCCTGGCAACGGGAGGCACTGCAATCGCTCCAGCGGATTCGCGCCGCGGGGTATCGCCGAGCACTGCTGGCAGTGGCTACTGGCATGGGAAAAACTTGGCTTGCCGCGTTCGATGTTAGGCAAGTGGGACAGCGATTACAACGACGTCCTCGCGTTCTGGTGATTGCCCATCGATCACATATTCTGGCTCAGGCCGAGACGGTGCTATCCAACCTGCTGGAAGACGCTTTCGGTCAATCCGAAGGGTTCGAATCAAATACGTCCTGGTACATCGGTTCGCGTAATGGTCTATCAGGTAATCTGGTCGTTGCGTCGATTCAAAAGTTGGCTCGACCAGAGGGACTCCAGCGGCTTGCTGCGATGCACTTCGATTATGCAATCGTCGATGAGGTGCATCACGCCGAGGCGCCCACATATCGCCGTGTACTGGCGAAGTTGAACGCGGACTTCGTTCTCGGTTTGACCGCAACTCCGGAACGTGCCGATGGCGTGGATGTCGTCAGCATTTTTGACGACAATTTGGCTTATCAAGCGACAATCGGTGACGGAATCGACGAAGGGGCACTGGTTCCGTTTCACTATGTCGGGATTCGCGACACGGTCGACTTTCGGCAAATCCCGTGGAGAAATGGGCGGTTCGATCACGAAGAGCTGGAACGACAAGTCGCGGTGAGTGACCGAATGGAGCGGTTGTGGCAGACGATCCAAGTCCACCCCGGTCAACGGACAATCGTGTTTTGCTGTTCGCGGCGCCACGCCCTGTTCGCTCGCGATTGGTTACGGAGCAAGGGTGTGAGTTCTGCGGCCGTTTTTTCCGGCGATGGCGGTGATAGCTACGGACGATCACTGGAACAGCTCCGCGAAGGAACGTTGGAAACGTTGTGCGTCGTCGACATGTTCAACGAAGGTTTGGATGTTCCGGCGGTCGATCGAGTCGTCATGCTCCGCCCGACAGAATCGAAGGTCGTGTTTTTGCAGCAGTTGGGGCGTGGTTTGCGAGCCAGTGTTGGAAAGACTCGGTTGCTGGTCATCGATTTTGTCGGCAATCATCGTGTGTTCGCGCAGCGGATGTTACACCTGCTGTCTTTAGATGGTGATACGGCATCTTGGACCGATCTGAAAAAATGGCTGGGCGGTGATCCGCCACGGCTGCCCGATGGCTGTTTGCTTGATGTTGAACTGGAAGCACGCGACGTGTTGAAACAGTTCTTGCCAACAGGAGCTGCTGCAAGTGTTGAAGCATATCGCGGAATGCGTGACGAGCTGGGGCGTCGCCCCATGCAAACGGAATTGATCGCCCGCGGGTACAACCCAGCAACGATCAGTCGTGGTGCGGGCAGCTGGTTTGAGTTCGTCCTGGAAGAGGGTGACCTGA
>DNWZ01000207.1:2823-4131 GCA_003506095.1 Planctomycetaceae bacterium
ACTATCCGATTTTGCAAAACAATGCCGGCAATACATGCTCGAACACCCAGTCCTGAAACGCGACTTAGTGGAAGGAAAGCACGCCGTCGATCATCAGAATGCTAGCGATAAAGAATGGACAGCTTGGTGGACGAAGTGGCCCATCGATCGCTGGCTGGATGAACAAAATGGGCAACGATGGTTTACGCTAAGCGGGGACGGATTTGGTTTGGCAATCGACTGTCCGGAAGAACTTCGCCCGCACCTAGAAGCGATGACGGAGGAATTGGTCGAGGGACGGCTGGCTCGCTATATCCAAAGCAAGCGACTGCAAGAAGATTCAGCGAACAGACTTGCATTCACGGGCAAAGTGTCTCACGCCGGCGGTCGCCCAATCCTTTTCATTCCCGACCAAACGCAACAGCCGGGCAGACCGGTTGGTCCAACGGAAGTGCAATTGCCCGATGGAAGTCTTTGGGTATTTAAGTTCGTGAAAGTTGCATGTAACGTGGCAATGCCAGCTGGAAACGACAAAAACCAGTTGTCCGATTTGTTACGCCAATGGTTTGGTAAAGATGCTGGGTTGCCGGGCACCGACTTTCGCGTACGGTTTGAATTGCAAAACGGGAAATGGGTTGCAGCGCCGATCGGGGCGATGCCTGTCGCCGAAGAGCTGAAAGAGAGCGAGGTGTTGGTGGCTTCGGATTTCTCGGCGATGGTGCAGCCAAGGGTAGCGAAATCCGCCAGGTATACGACGCATGTTCCCGTCTTCGACTTGGTTGCAGCCGCTGGTGGTTTCGGTAATGAAAGTCTTCCCGAAGAAATTGGCTGGGTTGAGGTAACTGGCCACAACGTAAAGCCAGGGATGTTCGCAGCTCGGGTTGTTGGCGAATCGATGCAGCCACGAATTCCAAGTGGCAGCCTATGTTTGTTTGGGCCTTGTCCGGCGGGAAAGCGACAGGGACGTTTGTTGCTGGTTCAATTGAACACCCACTCTGACCCAGAAGATGGCGGTCGTTACACGGTCAAGCGTTACCATTCGACAAAGCGAGCCACCCAGGACGGCTGGGAGCATCAAGCCATTGAACTGCAGCCGCTCAATCCAAAGTATTCTCCGATCGACGTAGACGAGAATGTCGCGGCAGATTTGCGGGTACTCGGCGAATTTTTGATGGTTCTCAACAACCCCGTGGATGATTAGCGGTTAGGGGATACTGGAACAAATAGGTTGTTCCTCGATTGGCGGCAATGGATGCTTTATCCGTGGCAACCGATTCGCTAATCGACTCGGAACATCCTGAACTCGATTCAAAGTGGGTGAGAAGCGAC
>DNWZ01000401.1 GCA_003506095.1 Planctomycetaceae bacterium
ATCGCGACCAGCGATCCGAAGATCGAACAGGTGTTCCAGCAATGGCGAGCGACCAAGGCGCTCGATAGCCCACTGCTGAAGAACGAAGACTTGAAAGCGGTTCTTAATGAAGAAACGCCATGGCATCGACAGGCCCAAGCTGAAAGCCAGGCACGAAGGAACGTCGGCATTTTGTTCGACCAGAATCGCTTGGAAGATGAAACGCAACGGGCGCTGAATCAATTGGCCGAGCAGCAATTGGATGATGGCCGATGGCCTTGGTTCCCTGGCGGATCGGCGAACGATTTTATCACGCTGTACATCACCACGGGATTCGGGCGATTGCATCATTTAGGCGTGCAAGTTGATAGGGAACCCGCGTTCCGTTCGCTCGCGCGGCTGGATGCTTGGATGGCGGAAATGCATAAAGACGTGGCGAGTCGCAAGAACTTCAAGCCAGAGGACAACCATTTATCACATACCATTGCGTTGTATCTGTATGGGCGCAGTTTCTTTCTTGGCGATCAACTCGTGGACCAACAGTATCAGCCATCGCTCGATTTCTGGCTCGATCAGGCCAAGCGGCACTGGCTGAAACTTGGCAGTCTTCAGTTGCAAGCGAATCTCGCCGTCGCGATGGATCGCTTTGATGTTCCCGACGTTTCCAATCGAATCATGGTTTCGATTAAGGAACGGTCGGTTAATGACGAGGAGATGGGGATGCACTGGCCGGCGCAAGCGTGGTCACAGTGGTGGTATCAAGCTCCGATCGAAACTCAGGCATCGATTATCGAAGCGTTTGATGAAGTGATGAATGATGCTCAAGCGGTCGAAGATTGCAAAGTTTGGTTATTGAAGCAAAAGCAAACTCAAGACTGGGAAACGACTAAGGCGACGGCAGATGCGATTTATGCGTTGCTGCTGCGCGGGACCGATCTGTTGGCATCGGATCGATTGGTCGAAGTCGAACTCGGTGGCATTCGTATTCAACCTGTCGATGTCGAAGCGGGCACCGGTTTCTTTGAACATCGAAAGGTCGGTGGCGAAGTCACAGCGGACTTGAGCAAGATCAAGGTGACCAAACAAGACGAAGGTGTTGCTTGGGGCAGTGTTCACTGGCAATACTTTGAGGATATCGATCGCGTGACGGCCAGCGGCGATAACCCGCTGAGGCTGACCAAGGAACTGTATGTCAAAACCAACACCGACGCCGGACCGGTACTCAAGCGAGTTACTGGCGATGTAAACGTTGGTGATGAATTGGTTGTGCGACTGGTATTGCGGACGGATCGCGATCTGGAGTTTGTGCACATTCGCGATCATCGCGGCAGCGGTACTGAACCGGTCAATGTGTTGTCGTCGTATCGGTGGCGAGACGGGTTGGGGTATTACGAATCAACGCGTGACACGGCCAGCCACTTCTTCGTCGACTTCATGCGTCAAGGGACTTATGTGTTTGAGTATTCGACGCGCGTGCAGTTGCGTGGCGATTATCAAACCGGGATCGCGATGATTCAGTGCATGTACGCGCCGGAGTTCAACAGCCACAGCGAAAGCATCCGGTTGACTGTTGGGCAATAAGTCGTGGGCGATGCGCCCGTTGGTGGGTCTATCGTGTGGTGGGTATATCGTTTGGCGACTTGGAAGTATAATTTTCTTTGTCGGATTGTAACTAACCCTCACTTGATTCCCCCCCACCACGGAGCATCTCTTCACATGCGTTTATCAAACCCTATGTTCGCCACGGCATTAATCGTCGGCGGCTTTTTTGGAAGCGTTGTCTGCTATGCCGAATCGCCCCAGACCAAAATCGACAGCAGCGCCGCCGAAAAGATGGGATGGAAACTCGGCGTCCAGACTTACAGCTTCAACCGATTCACCTTTTTCGAAGCGATCGACAAGGCGGCATCGGTCGGTTTGAAGTACGCGGAAGCTTATCCCGGTCAAAAAATCTCGGCTGACATCGATGGCAAAATGGGCCCCGGCATGACCGCCCAGCAGATTCAAGCGGTGAAGGAAAAGTTGAAATCAGCCGGCGTTCAGTTGACCGCTTTCGGGGTCACGGGCTTGAGCGCTGATGAAGCGACCAGTCGCAAAACATTTGAGTGGTGCAAAGAAATGGGCATCGGCGTGATCAACACCGAAGTTCGTGAAGATGCCTTCGACACTCTTGAAAAGCTGTGCGCCGAGTATGAGATCAAGGTCGGGCTGCACAATCACCCCGAGCCTTCTTATTATTGGAATCCCGATACTGTACTAAAGGCGATCGAGGGACGCAGCAAGTGGATTGGTGCCTGTGCTGATACCGGCCACTGGTNNTGCGATCGGGTTTGAATCCGGTCGAATGCCTCCAGAAGCTCGACGGCCGAATCGTCAGTTTTCACTTCAAAGACTTGAACAAAGAAGGCAAGGGAGCGCACGATGTGCCTTGGGGAACGGGCGTTGCCAATGTGCCTGCGCTGTTGGCAGAGATGAAGCGTCAGAACTTCCAAGGGCCGATTTCGATCGAGTACGAACACAATTGGTTAGAGTCGTTGCCCGAGATTGGCCAATGTGTTGTCAACTTTCATAAGATGACCGGCGAAGTTGTGAAGTGAATCTTCTAACTTAGCGATTCCGATTGATGGGATATGCGTTTTTTCAAAACCCACGCGTCGGGTTGCGATGGTGTTTTAATGGCCTGGGCACGCCCCCTGAAACGACCATGTCCCGTAGGTTTTCACTTATGGCCCCTTCATCACGCCGATTGGCATGTGGTTCTCGCTTCGGTCGTTTGAGTTGGTTGTTGTGAGAAAAGTAGCAATCGGCCACCTCCAGCCATTCCGCTAAAATGGCTGAATTCTCGGACGCTATCGACAGAGATGACGTCCATCGATTAAGGTGGGGCCTATCTCCCACCTGTAGAGCCCTGGAAACATAGGTTTCACCATGCCGACAATCTCGTCTATATTTCGAAGTGCGGGATTCAGGGCCACAATCTTCCGTCGTCCAGCCCGCCGCGTGCTTTCGCTCGAAACCCTTGAATCGCGAGTGGTTCTTGCTGTCTCCGCAGAAGAGCAATACTTCGTCTACCGCCTGAATTACGCGCGTGACAACCCTGTTAGGTTTCAGAATGAGCAATCGCTTCAGGTAGACCTCGGCTACGTGCAAGCCAAACCTCCTCTTGCCATTGTCGAATCTCTGTTCGATGCGGCTGAAGCGAAGGTAAATGACATGATTGCGAGAAATTACTTTGCGCATATGAGCCCGAGTGGCATTAATGCGAATCAGCTTGCACGCATGAACGGCTATGCCCTGCCCGAGATCATCACAGTCAACGGAGTGAATTATACTTTCCCCAATTCTGGGAACTCGGTCGAATCTTTAGCGGGCGGCATGTCGACCGCAGATGCCGCGCTCAACGGATTGATTAATTCAGTTGGGCATCGAAATCACCTTCTCGGCATTACCGCAGTTAATCAAGTTTATAACGAAGTCGGTTTAGGATACGCATTCTCAGCAGCCACCACTTTTCGTCATTATTGGGCCGTGTTTGCAGCCACCCGTGACGCCTCGGTTCGATATGCGACAGGTGTTGTCTATGCGGATGCAAATAACAACAGTCGCTTCGATTTGAATGAAGGGCTTGGCGGAGTTACCGTCGAGATACCTGCACTGGGCTTGCAAACCGTTAGCAACGCTGGAGGTGGCTGGGCCATTCCTGTGCCCGACGGAGAGTATGAGGTTCATGCTCGTGGTGGCTCTTTCTCCGGAGTTAGCAAAGTACCTGTACGCATTTCTGGGCGGAGCGAAGCTGTTGATTTTCGTAGCGGACATGGTGTGGGGTAACTGCGTTTCGCCAACTGGGTCAATACGGCGCCCACGCTGGACACTGCAGGAAATCCCACGCTGTCGCCCGTGTTCGCGACGCCAGGATCTGTCCCACAAGGAACGCCCGTCGGTGCACTGCTTGGCAATGCCATGAGTGATCCTGATCCGGTCGCTCGCAAAGGTATTGCCGTGACGGGGCTTACGGTCGTCGCAGGCGGCAGATGGCAGTTCAATACAGGAAGTGGCTGGACAGATTTTTCCGCAGTATCGGTCAACAATGCGTTGCTCTTACGCGACAGTGACCAGATCCGATTTCTTGCTGCCACTTCAGTCGGCTCTCCCGCAACCGGAACCGCGACCATCAGTTACCGTGGCTGGGATCAATCGACAGGTACATTTGGCTCTCAAGCGAATCTCTCTAACGCAACAGGTGGTTCAACTGCGTTTAGCGTTGCCCAGGAGACGGCCAGTATCAGCGTCCTTTCAAGTAACCGCTCGCCCGTTCTCGTGCCCAGTGGAACCCAGAGTTTGCCTTCGATTGCAGAAGACACTACGGCGCCCCGCGGAACCTCCGTGAGGGAGTTGTTGGGAAATACCGCTTCGGACGTGGATACTGGAACCCAGATTGGAATCGGTGTCTCGGCGCTGGGTGGAAACGGCAATTGGCAGTTTTCGCTCGACCAGGGTACCACTTGGCAATCTTTCCCGGCGCTTTCAGGAAGCAATGTTTTGCCGCTGCGGGGTTTCGATCAAGTGCGGTTTGTGCCCGCCCCAGATTTCAATGGAACGTCGACGATTGATTACTTTGCCTGGGATGGTTTTTTGGGCCAAGCAGGCAGCGTGATTTCCCGCTTAGCTGCTGTGCCTGATGGACATGCGGCAAGCTTTAGTAGTGTTAGTGATCGCGCTCGAATTACCGTGACGGCGGTAAACGATGCGCCGACGATTGCCGCTGGCGTGAACTCGTGGCTGAGCCCCATCGCCCCCAACACAGCTTTTTCTGGAAGCGGTGGAACGCTAGTTTCAAACTTGCTTGGGCAAGCAGATAGCGATCCCGATGTCGGAGCGCTTCGCGGCATCGCAGTGACAGGTACCACCGGCTCAGGAACTTGGTGGTTTCAAAACAATGGTAGCTGGCGTTCGGGCAGCACCAGCGACAACTTTGCCTGGTTGTTGAAGAGCACCGATCGAGTCCAATTCGTTCCGGCAGCAAATATGACCGGCAACGCAACCATTACTTTCCGTGCCTGGGATCAGACGACGGGGCCAGAGATTCAAGGGACTTGGGCGAATCTAGCAACCGGAGATAAGGTCGGCGGCACCACGGCGTATAGTGCCCAAAGGCAAGTCGGAAGGATCTTCGTGGGTGCAGTCGGTGAGTTGCCTTCCTTAATATCAATGCGTCGGCTGGATCCAGTTCAGGCCTCAGGTGGCTCCGTACGTTTTAACGCGACATTTAGCGCGGATGTCACGAATGTGACACCAAATGATTTCCGCTTAAGCACCACAGGAACTGCGAGAGGTGTCATTGCCTCCATAAGCGGGCAAGGGTCATCTTATGTGATCGTGGTGAATTCATTAGCAGGAAATGGCACCCTCGGTTTAGCCTTGAATGACGCTCATGACATTCGTAATGGCATTGGAGCGGCCGTACGATTGGCAAACCCGCCCGTCAATGAAACCTATAACCTGTCGGCCATAGTCACACTGACGAGGACTCAAGCTTCCATCAGTGAAGCGGGTGGCATATCAAACGTTACTGCGACTCTGCCAGCTGTACAGACGACGCCTGTTACCGTCTCACTCAGCTTTACAGGCTCCGCCACGTTGAATGTCGATTACAGTCTTACGGCAACTCAAATCATCATCCCTGCCGGGCAAACCACAGGCAGCGTGACCGTCACCGCCCTGCAAGACACGCTTGACGAAGCCGA
>DNWZ01000574.1:0-27668 GCA_003506095.1 Planctomycetaceae bacterium
TTCGATGGGGATGCGGGGTGTATAAACAATGACTCGAAAGCGAGCGTGGATGCTGACAACGATAGCGGGAAATAACGATAGCGGGAAATGATGTCCAGAAAAGCCGCCTTTGAACCGAGCGACTTCGCAAGTGCCGGAGATGAGTTCGCGCTCCATAGCCGGCGAGTCGTTTTGCCTGATGAAATCGCTCCGGCATGTGTGGTGGTCCGCCAGGGCGTGATCACCGAGATTTTATCCAGCGCCAACGATTGTGAAGTGCCGGTGATCGACGTTGGCGAGCTGGCCATTTTGCCAGGCTTGATCGATCCGCACGTCCACTTGAATGATCCCGGACGCGATGATTGGGAAGGGTTTCAAAGCGGAACGCTGGCCGCTGCTGCCGGTGGCATCACCACGATCGTCGATATGCCGCTGAACTCGTCGCCGGTCACGACCACGGCATCGGCAATGGCGGCGAAAGTTGCTGCGGCGCGTGGTCGCATCGCGATCGATGTCGGTTTGCACGGAGGGTTGGTACCAGAAAATGCCCACCGCGTCGCGGAGTTGATCGACGCTGGCGTCATTGGTGTTAAGGCGTTTCTTTGCCACAGTGGGATCGGCGATTTTCCGAACGTGTCGCGTAAGCATTTGGAGGTCGCGATGCCGCAGTTGGCCGATGCCGGCGTTGTGCTGCTGGCGCATGCCGAGATTGCCACGCCGATGCCACCGATGGTCGATCCGCGATCTTATCGCGATTATTTGGCGTCGCGTCCGCCAAGTTTTGAACGCGACGCGATCGAGATGTTGATCGACCTTTGCCGCCAGACGGGATGTCGCACCCACATCGTTCATCTCGCTGATGCCAGATCGGTCGACCGTTTGCAAGCCGCGCGGGCCGCCGGATTGCCGATCACCGTGGAAACCTGTCCGCACTATTTGACCTTCATCGCCGAGCAGATCGCCGATGGTCAGACGCAATTCAAGTGTGCCCCGCCGATTCGTGACCAGGAAAATCGCGACGGGCTTTGGAAAGCGCTGGGTGATGGAGTGATCGACTTCATCGCGTCGGATCATTCGCCCTGTCCGCCGGCGATGAAGGCGCTGGATAGCGGGCGATTCGATCAGGCCTGGGGTGGGATCAGCAGCGTGCAGTTGGGATTGTCGGCTGTATGGGCGGAAGCGTCGCAGCGAGGTTTTTCGTTGCACGACATCGCCCGCTGGATGAGCCATTCACCGGGAAGTGTCTTCGGGATTGGTGCGGGCATCGCAGTTGGTAATCCCGCTTCGCTGGTGGTCTTTGATCCCGATTCGAACTTTCGCGTTAATGCCGCTCAGTTGTTCCACCGTCATCCGGTAACGCCGTATCATGGAAGGGTGCTGCGCGGCGTCGTCCACGCGACCTTGATTCGTGGTAAACCAGCGGCCACGGGTCAGGGTAAAGTCATTTTTCGTTCTCGTGACAGGCATTCTTTATGATCGATCAACAAGTGGTCGACTCCCTCGGGCAATTGACCGACCAAGAATTGAGCCGTGTGCTATCGCGATGTTGCAGTTCGACCGCATGGGTCGACCGCGTGGTGGCCCAGCGTCCTTACGCCGATGGGATCGACCTGCACGTGGCTGCGGATCGCGCATTCAACGCATTGAGTGAACCGGATTGGCTGGAAGCATTCGCCGGTCATCCCAAAATTGGCGACATCGATCAATTGCGGATCAAATTTGGGGGGGACAAGCTCTGGTCAAAGACCGAACAATCGCAAATCGCTCGCGCTGATGAGCGAACGCTTGCAAGTTTGGTCCAGCAGAATGGTGCCTATGAACGCAAGTTCGGATTCATCTTCATTGTTTGTGCGACCGGCAAATCGGCGGAACAGATGTGTGACCTATTGAACACTCGCCTGGGAAACGATCGTCAGACCGAGATTGGAAATGCGAGTGCCGAGCAGCGAAAGATAACCCACCTTCGGATCGACAAACTCCAACCCGATTTTGCATTATCATGACCTCAATCACTACACACGTACTTGATACCTCGATCGGCAAACCGGCTGCTGAGATATTAGTGCAACTGTTTCGAATTGACGGTGATCAGCCGATCTTGATTGGCGCATCGGCAACCGATCAAGACGGGCGAGCACAAGAGATCGGCACGGAGTGGGAATTGCTTCGCGGCCGATATCGCCTTCACTTTGAAGTCGCATCTTATTTTTCGGCTCAAGGCAAAAAAACATTCTATCCTGATATCTCCATCGACTTTATTATCGACGATGTACACTGCCATTATCACATCCCGCTGCTGCTATCACCCTTCGGCTATTCAACCTATCGTGGCAGTTGAGTGACCGAAAGAGTGGCGCAGGCTTCCAAGCCTGCGGGACAATTTGTAACTTTGTGTGACTGAGGATAATCGCATTTTCATAAATGCATAACCTCACCCCCTGCGCCCCACCGACTAGTTCAGGTAGAGAGGCCCACGTTGAGCAACCGCAAGGATCTCGCTCAAAGCGTCACAAATGGCTTCGTTTAACCATAGCGGCTTTCTCCGTTGCCCTGGTTGCTGGCGTGGCAAGTAGCCGATCAACAGTTGGGTTCAGAGGTTTTCGCTCATTGGTCTCCCATATCTTCCACAATTAATCGATTCCAATAAGCAGTTGCATCTTCGGACGGTTGCAAGTTGCCAATCGCTTGTATGGTTCCAGACGGCCATTTGATTTCGATCGACTTAATGTTTTCGTCAGGCAGTACAGTGAAATTTACGGTGTACGGATTTTGTGAAAGATAACTGCCGCCGCCAACGATTTGTTTAGACGCGATGCGACTTTCGGTCTGCAGTGTCACCTGGGCGCCGATGGCATCGCGATTGCTTGTGGTGCCAATGAGTTCGAGCGACAGCAATCTTCCACGCGGTTGGGTGTTGTTGCAAAGAATTGCTGGTGGCCGATTGATATGGGTAAAAACGAGATCCAAGTCGCCATCGCGGTCGAAGTCGGCTGTGACGAGGCCCCGCCCCCGGTGCTTATTTCCGAAATAAGATTCTAGTGGAAAGGTTGCTCGCTCAAACTGATTTGCCGGACCGTCAAAATCATAAGAGGTGCCTTCCAAAAGCAGAGGATCTTGTGCAACAGTAGATTTTCGGGGGTGTTGAATGACATGGCCATTGGAGACCACAAGGTCATCATCGCCATCGAGATCAAGGTCAGCAGCCACTGTTCCGAAGCCAACGAACAGTTCACCTAGGCGATTCACACCGGCCCGATTGGTAGCAAATAGAAATGCACCTTTGCCGATGTTTTGATAGAGGCCAAACGGCTCACTTTCGTAATTGGTGACCCAGATGTCCGGAAGTTGATCCTGGTTGAAATCAACGATTGCCAGTCCCATACTTCCGCTGGGTGTTCCGACTCCATCGACTGCGACGCCTGCAATAAGCCCGCTCTCTTGAAAGAGCCCCGCGCCACGGTTCAGATAGAGGTGGTTATTGGTTGTGTCGTTTGCAACGTAAATATCGATGCCCGGCGTGTTGTCGAGATGGCAAGCAACGACGCCGAGACCTTTGCCGCCTGGGACCAGACCGGATTTCGATGTTGCGTCGCGAAAAACACCCTCTTCAGTTCCGATGAAGAGTGAGTCGGGCAATGCAGCAAAGTCACCAGGGCCGCATACATCCGACGTCGATCGGTCCGATGATTGGCAGCGAGGGTGGTTCTGCCAAGACCAGTCTACGTAGTGGGCAACATAAAGATCTAGCAAACCATCTTCATTGAAGTCTGCGAACGCAGCGCTTGAGCTCCATCGATCATCTTTCAAGCCTGATGAATGACTTTGATTCGCAAATGTTCCATCGCCCTGGTTGATGAACAGTTGCAAGCCGCCGTACCCGGTCAATATGAAATCCATAAAACCGTCTTGATTCACATCACCAGCGACTACACCGTGTGTGTAGAAATCGGAATGGCTTACGCCCGCCTGTTGTGAACAGGAAATGAAATTCCAATCGCCAGTATTTCTCCACAAGGTGGTTGGAAGCCCTGTTATGGGTTGTTCCAGTACGATTGTTCCGCCACCTGGTAAAAGGATGTCGAGGTGGCCATCGCGGTCGAAGTCGATGATCCCTGTCCCGCCGCCGAGCGACTCTAGGATGCTTTGATTGTTTGTCGATTCACCGTTTTGATAAGAACTGTCAATCCCACTTGCCGTTGAGACGTCGTCAAATTGAAATCGAACCGATGGGGCGGGGATTGTTGTTGCGGAGTTGCCTGAAATCGTTTCGGAATCCAGAGTTTTATTTTCCGTTTTCGAGCAGCTGGCTAGCAGCAGAAGAGTGTACACTGCCGCCCGCCAAAACTTATATATCGGAACGGCTTCGCGGTGCGTCATATTGAGTGGGATGGGTAAAGAATCGATACAAAAGAGTTTGGTTAAGAGCTTATTTCAGCGATTTTTGCTTTTGCGACTTGGTTATCGGGATCATAGCTGAAAACACTTCGTAACCAGAACAAGCCGTTGCGCTGGGATTCATATTTGTAAAGCAATTCCCCCAGCTCGATGCGTGCCTCGCTATTTTCGGGCTCTCGGCTGATTTTATTGCGCAGTTGGTTGACCTTCTCCAGTTCCTTTCTAGCTGTTTGGACAAGCTCTAACTCTCGTTCGGACTCGTCAAGTTTACCTAGACCGCGAAGCGCTATCGCCAACGCGTATCGCGCGCTAGTGTCTCGCGGATTGAAAGCGATGGAGCTTTTTAGCATAAACACGGCTTCTTCGAACTTGCCTGAGTTTGCTAATAGGTTTCCGAGTTCGGAGGCGGCGATGAAGAGTTCGGGAACTTCGTCAACACTGCGGTAAGAGTCAGCAATTTGTTGGGGGGCGGACTGAACTACGCCTCTTAGGATCTGTTCCGCATCATCCGTCTTGCCCATTGCGACCAATGATTGAGCTAGCGCTACCTTTGCTGCAAGTGGATTGGGCATTTGCGTGCACTTTTCATAAATGTCAAACGCTTCCTTTGACTTCTTCTGCTCATTCAATATCTTTCCGAGGCTGAAGAGTGCGGCGAAATAGTCGGGTTTCAATGCGATCGCGGTTCGATAGGCTGCGTCCGCGTCGGACAGTCGATCAAGATGTTGCAGCAGACGTGCGCGTCGATAGTGTGGACGGGGATCCTTGGGAAAGTCGTTCTGCCACGCGTCAAGAACCCGTTCGGCCATTTCAAAACGGCTTGCTGCGACCAATCCATTAACATACGCGTCGCAAATCTCCGCCGAGTCAGCATCCTGTTCTAGGAGCCAGCGATTAAGCGTGGGTTCAATAGCGTTCAACTTGCTTTGTTGAGCATCTGCCAAAGCAAACTCGCGGTCGATTCTTATGTCGTCCGGCGAAACCGAGCGAGCAATGTGCAAATGATCTGTCATCGCAGATAGATCGCCACTGCGACGAGCAAGTCGTGCCAGCATCAACTGTGTGTCGACATTGTTGGGAGCCATCCACGTGCTCCAGCCCAGCCAACGTTCGGCGGATTCTTGATCCAATTGAATGACGGCGTTTTGTGCAAAGTGATTGGTGAAATAGAGCGGGCCTCCGACCCACACTAGCATTGCCACCGATAGAATCGCAGCGGCTCCTATGAGTCGTTTTGCGATCGCTTTCCGGCGATGCCCTAGGTGTTGACTTGATTCCTGGTGTTCTTGTGGTGTGACGGCGTGAGTGCCCGGCCTGGGTTTGCCAGGCGACAACCCGCCGGTAGGTGTTGCGATTTTCTTGGTTTTTACCTTGGAGCGTTTCACAACAAATGGAATAAGCTGGGGGGGAAAGCAATAATGAAAAACGCCCGAACTGTAACAGTTCGAGCGTTCGGTGGTTCCATCGGATCCTATCGAGACTACTTCAGTTTCTCGATCATTTCGCTCGCCTTGGATTTAGCTTGCGGACCGCTTAGGCCTTGGAGCGCTTCAAGTTCGGTCAATAGTTGTGATGCAACCGCAGGATTTTCTTCACGATACTTATTCAAATTGTCCTGAATCGACGACACTTCACTGCCCACTTGGCCGCTGTCCGCGATCATTTTTAAGTCGTTGCGGATCAAATCGGCCGTGGAGATAGACGGAGGTGCAACCGGGGTGCTGGCGGGGCCACCACAGCCGACAAGGCCGACGATCGTTGCCGTTGCCAAAATACGGTAGATGTTTTTGATGTGGGTCAAAGCCCTGCTCCTGTACGAACCTGTCCGAAAAGGGGTCTGACCTTTTGGAAACGAAACAATTTAGTTGATTATATTACCTTGCCGGAGAGGGTCAGCCCCCTGTTCGGCAAGGTTCTCAGCGTCATTTCAAAATCAAAAACTGGGATGATCGTACGCGACTCACCCCAGTCTGCAAACTTCCAAGAACTTCGGCCTTACGGCTCATTTATGGCATTTCAAATGTTCTGGCGTCATTTCGAGCGCCAAGCCAATGCCACACGTCCAAGTTAACCGATTCGGAAACGAAACGAACCGACGCATCGCCAATCGCACATTGCACGCCACCAGGGTGTCGGCTTCGGGCGGCATAGACACCATCGCGATCCGATGCGAAACCACTGCTACTGGTTTGACAGGATGGGAATCGCCAGTTCGGCGGTGCAATGGTATTCAATGCAGTTTGTGTCGGTTGTGGCGAAATCCAATGCTGGCCATTGGTTGAGTTGTGAGTCGTGGTGGCAAGGCACGCGGCACCGAAAATGTCGATGTCTGCCTGGGTTGGAAACTGAACGGCACCGGCGAAGCCCGCACCAATTCGTGGCTCCGATGTTTTTCCGTTCATCAAAAGAGCGTTGTTGTTATCACCGGCCAAATGTTCCGACGCCAAAAGCGTTGCACTCAGTCCGTCAGTCACATCACTGAAACGGATTTCTGCACGGATTCTTGCGTTGCCGTCACTGTTTCCACGGAACATGCCGTTTTGAAGTGTCCAGTTTGCCCAAGAAATCGAGGTTCCGAAGCTTACTCCATAGTTGCAACCGGGCCCGTTGTCCCGTCCTGAGCCAGCCGCTGGATACCTGACGTCGGATGGGCAGATAAAAGCAGAGATCGGCGTTCGGCGTAAGACCTCAAGTTGTCCACCATGCCAGACATGGAAAAAGTCTACCGAGGCAGCCTTGATTTGGTCATGGAGCGGTTGCTGTTCAATGTACGGAAGGATCTGCGTGAACGCACTGTATCCCTCCCAGTAAGAGTTCGTCCCGCCAGTTCGGTAAACGAACGCCGGAAGTTGTTTGTATGTGTCGTGGTAGTTGTGCATCGCCAGGCCGAGTTGCTTCAAATTGTTGCTGCAACTCATACGCCGAGCGGCTTCTCGGGCTGCTTGAACTGCGGGCAGCAGTAAGCCAACCATGACGCCAATGATCGCAATGACCACCAGCAATTCGACGAGGGTAAATCCTCGCTGTCTTTTAACCATTTCTAGATAACCTCGGAAAAATACGAAAAACAATTGGGGAAGAAACGCAAAGCAGATGGCCCAGCACTCATGAGGAGCATGGGATTTGCTAGCTACTTGGGGGTTCAGTGGCTGCGCAATCGGCATAAGGAGGGTGTTTAGCCCGCCTTAACTGATCAATACTACTTGTCGGCCGGTCTAATTGTCAATCGGCAAGTAGTTGGATTGCCGCTAAATTAGATTACGCAAAAATACGGTAAAGCCGTTCAGTTGGTGTGTGCCGGGGTGCCTGCGGGTGGGGTTCGTGCCTGCCTTGGTTGGTGTGCCTGCATTGGCGTGGGCGACTTTGCACCTGGAACTGGCGAAAGATGTGAGGCGAAAAATAGCGTGCCGGTTCTTTCTCGTTGTGCAAGACTCCGTGCCTTTTGCCCTCCATTTTTCGATCGCCTGAAAGCGGTAGGGGCGGCGAGTCGCCGCCGGTTCCTACTGCTGTTCGCCGCCGGCCCTGCCGAAGCGATGTTGGGTGAGAGTGGCGGTAGCTCTACACGCGTAGGTGTATTCCCTGCTTTTCGAAGCTACGAACGAACACCCACATGATCGCAAAAAACAAGACGAGTGAACCAAAGGCGTACCAGGCAGGTGAGTCCTTGGGGGCAAATGGTTTGATCGCGCTGCTGACCATCGCGTGCAGCACGTATGCGAGTAACGCGTTGGTGCCAAACGTTTGGAAGAAACTGACCCGGAGTTTCCATAAGTCGCATGCGATGAAGAAAAACAAGTACACGACTAGTGACAAGCCGCCGGAGAATGTCACGTAGGAAAGTGAGCCGGCGCGTTGGCTCATCATCCAATAATTCCATTGTCGTTCCGCGGCGCGCGGAGGCGGCACAAAGGGTGGCTCGGCCAGGTATTTGGTAAAGCGTCCTTCCTGTACAAGTTTGGCATCGATCTGTGACTGGGAAGGCAGCACGGGATTGGCGGCCAAGACTTCGAGCGATGACTCATGCATTTCGGACGCAATGACGTCGTAGAATCGTGTGCCGCATGAAAGGGCGTAACCCAACAACATAATCGCACAGCCCGCAGCAAATGTTTTCCAAAGCAGTGGCGATCCGATTTGGAGCTTGTCTCGAGATTGGGCGAAAACGTCATAGGATAATGTGCCGATGATGGCAGGTACCGACCAGGTCAAGAAACCGAGCGGTCCGCCATCAATGCCGTTGGGTGGCGTGTTTACCCAGTGAAAGTTAAACCGATCTGAAAGCCAAACGTGGATCGAAGCAGAGCCGATCAGCCAGGCAATTCGCACCCCAGGCCGAGCGTTCACAACCGGTAAAATCCACAGCGACGTGACCGCGATGTGCATCAGCGTTTGAAACCATTCGCGTTTGAGTGGTCCGTGGATCGCCCCCCACAAGCCAAGCTCTTGCAGCGATTCCCAAGTCCCAAAACGTTTGTCAACGCCATAGACTACCAACGAGATCAATACTAATCCGAGCAAGCGACGCACCATGCGGACATAAACACCGACGCTGCCGGTTTGTGCCAAACGTTTGCCCAGGCTGAGCCGCATCGCGAAGCCGACCGCAAACAAAAAGTGCGGCATAATCGTGTCGGCGTAGCTGTTGTAATCGTGCGTATGCCGCAGCAGTCGTGGGCAAACGGCAAATCCGCCAAAAAAGTTGACCAGCAGCATTCCAACCACGGTGTAGCCACGGAACTGGTCGAGAGACAATAACCGCTGGCTTGATGAACCGTCTGTCATGCAACTTACCAAAACTATTTCGCAACCGTTGGGGATGGGCGGAAGGCCTTGTCCGCTAAAGCTTCAATTTCTACGTCGTTGAGAGCTCGCGTGTAAACCCGCACATTCGAAAGTCGACCATTGACAGGTCCGTTTGCTCCTGAGCCGATTCGCAAGTCGGATTCGCAATTCAGGTCAAAGTCCGTTTGGTTGGGCATCGATGATTGTGCGACCAATTCACCGTCGACATAAAGCCGCAATTGCTGTGCGGACTTGATTGCTGTCACATGGCACCAACGATTTGGCAGCGGTTGTCCCCAAGCGACTTGGTGCCCTTGCGAATAGGCGAAGACTTTGCCTGAAGGGAGCGTACTGCAATAAGCTTCGCCATCATGTTCGGCCATTGTCCAAGCGCGACGGTATTTAACATCCGGCGTCGAGTCGAGCTGGGTCATGCGTTGCCAGGACTGTGCACCGTCGTAAGCATAGACTTCAGCAAGCGGAAGAGTTCCGGCGATCAGACGGCCGTTATGGACGCTCATGCCCATCACTTCGAGTTCTTCCCCGAGGCGACCGACGTCGGTCCATTGATTTAGGTTCTCAAAACGAAATACTTTTCCGCTCGGCCAGGTGCCGACATGCAGTTTTCCTTGGTATTGCGCGAAGGAATAGGTTTGTGTGTTATCGCCTAGCAAGCCGCAATCGGTCCACTGCGTGCCGTCGAATCGATATACATGCCCACCATCATAACTGCTGGCATAAAGATATTTATCGAAAACGGTAAGGGCCTCGACACGTTTCTCGACTGCATTCGAGGTTGTCGGGTCGAGTCCGGTCGGCACGGGAAGCGAAGTCCATTGACCGATTCCGCTGCCCGATGATTCGGGCTCATAGCGAAAGAATCCCGCAGGGCGATAAAGCGACGAAGCATAGAGGCGGTCTTGGAAAACGACCATTCCGCCGACCGCTTCGGTATTGGGCAATTGCCCGCAATCGACCCAGCGATTTCCATCGTCGTATCGATAGATTCGACCTCCTAGGGTTGAATTACCAGATTCCGCTAGACTCGATCCGGCTAGGCGATACTTGCCAGTGCCGGCATAGAGTTCGCCACGGTAAACTGCAAGGCTTGTTACGCTGTTGGATTGATCGGGAGCTCCGCAATCGATCCACTGTTCGCCGCCAGCATACCGATACACACGGCCTGATTGGTTGATGCCCGGTTCACAAGTTCCGGCGTATAGAAATCCGTTATGAACCGCCAATGCGAATGCTAGTGTTGCGTTTCCGGGACGTCCGCAATCTCGCCATGGACTGCTTTGGGCGTCATCGATTCCGAATTGTAAATGGCGCCAGTTTGCCTGGTTGGTCGTCGATCCCGGAGCCGACTTTAGTGTCAGGTGGAAACCGCGTTGTTTACTCGCGTCGTATTGGCTGATCAGGTCGCCCGGCAATGAATCGCTCGGTTCGTCGCAACGCAACCACATCGCTAAAGAAAAGTCTTGTTTTCCGATTCGGGGCGCATCCTTCGCGCCGATTGCGATGTAGGCCTCGGAGCCGAAAAACGCCGCACTGGTTTTATCAGTGTCATCATCAGTTCGCCCGTCGTGAACCGGTATGCGATTCGGATTTACTTTGTCTTGAGAGCTACCCTCTAAAGCCCAGTGAGCGGCTAAGGCGTTGTTCAGATCGACGCTTGTCTGTTGGCGACGCAAGTGTTTATCCAGGAATGCATAAGCCGCTTGGCGTTCGGCAGATGGGAAGCGATGGCCAGCGTCGGGATATCGGGCTTGCAGGTTGTCTTTCGCATTAAAAATTTGTGCGTAGACCGGCAGTGCCGCATCGAAGCAATCACGAACGCCGGAAACTTCGAAGTCGGGTTGGTCATGCAGCGGGGCGTTTGCAAAGACGGGGCGCGGTGCACATGCTGCGAGGACTTCCGTGAAGTCGAATGGCATTTTTTGGGGATCGTCCTCGTAGTGAGTTTTGATCAATGGCATGTAATAATGACTGCTCCAAGCACGAATATCACCACCGTTGTGTTTAGCAAAAACATTAAAGCCGCAACTGGAAACAATCGCCTTGATACGTTGGTCAAATACCGCTAAGAACAACGCGTTGTGTCCACCGAGCGAATGTCCGATCACGCCGATTTTTTCTCGATCAACAAAGGGTAAGGATTGTAACAGATCGATACCGCGGCGGTGATTGACGATCCCTTTCATCGTTGCGCTTTTGTAGCCCAACTTATAAGGGTCGCATGGATACTCTTTTGCATGCAAAATTGGATAATCGAGCGACAAGCAGACGTATCCGCGGCAAGCGATTTCATGGGCGTAAGCCATCTCCGCGCGGTTGCCAAGCCCGGTTGGGTTATCTTTGCCTTCCTTGGAACTGCCTGGCAAGCAAATCATCGCGGCTTGCGGCATTGAGTCGGTCGCGATATTGGGAACCAGTAGCCATCCGGTCAAGCGATCGCCCTGTTCAACGGTGAACGTGACATGTCTGCGAGTGTAATGCTTTAGTTGGGTTGTTTCGCCATATTGAATATCGAGCGGCAGAGGGGAATCTGCTGGCAGTTTGCCCATCACCGCCTCCATCGAGGAGCGGATATGGCTGACCCGCCGTTGCCAATCATCGGCGGTTTTAACGGGTTGCAATGTTCCCTGATTGTCTTTGTAAACCAGCAGATCGGCTCGGTTGGGATAAGGCACTGGCGTAATGTCGTCCGCCATTGCGGTCCAAGGGGACGTGGCAAGCAGTAATGCGATCGCCAGATGGATGATTTGGTGATGCATGGTCGAAGCCTTCAAAGGAGTGAATGGTTTCAATAATTGAATGATGAATGTTATAGGATAACGTCGCCTGTATCTGTTTGCTTGCATTGCATGGTTGGGCGTCGCGTATTCCCAATACGCAGTGATCGCCAATGGGCAATGACGCAGCCTTTTGGAGGGCCCGCTGGGTCGATTGAGCGAGCCGGCAAGAGGCAAAAGCTGTTTTTGGCGAATTGATCTACCCAGCGGGGGCGAGCGTCGTGTAAGGAACGATTGAGGGATTTCGACGATTCGCATTGAATCAAGGATGTGTGCAGTGACGATCGGTGATTTTAAGCGTGATACGGCTCGGCGGCGTAAGCCATCGCGGGCTCGGGATGACGACGATACAACGCCAAAGCGGCAGAAACGCGGACGAGGTCGTCTGTGGTTGATTCTTTTGCTTGGCTTGGTATTGGCGGTTGCTGCTGCGCCAAGTTTGGTTTGCCAGTCTCCGCTGGGCCGGTCGCTGTTTACTAGCAACCTCGCCCGTTATGGCGTCGAGGGTTCGTTCGAAAGCGTTCGCATCGGTTGGGTATCGCCGCTTCGCGTCACCGGAGTCGATTTGCTGGGTGGCGAGGGCGGAACGCGGATGCGGATTGACCAGGTCAATTGCAATGCCACGTTGCTGAAGATTATCAGTGGCTTGCGCGAGCCGGTTGCAATGACCGCGCGCGGCGTGTTGGTTGATCTTGCGGTGGGAGACGGTTGGTCGAGTGTAGAGCGGGATTTGGCGGCGATCAGTGCGGCGACCGAGGACGAGGCTGCAGATGATGGTCGGCCAGACGTCGGGTCATCATCTTCGTTTGGGCCATCCGAGTTGGCGATCGACATTCAAAACATGACCGTCAAAGTGACCGATTTGGTGACCGGTGAAGTATCAGGTTTGGATCAAGCCAAGGCCGAATTTAAGTTGGTCGACGGCGTTGCAAGCGGCGGTCTTTCGGCGGTGCTTTCGGACGCAAAGACCGGCAGTGGCGAGATTGAGGCCACGGTGATTTATGACTTAGTTGGCGATGCCGGGACAACGCTGGATGCAAAGTTTCAGGGGCTGCCGTTGCGTGTTGCCTCGCTGGTTCGTCGTCGATTTCCCGTCGATGCGGCCTCGGTGCCAGAACAAATCGCAGGCGACTTGACCGGTGTGATCCATCTTGCTGGTGGGACACAATCCGCGGTCGGTCAGTCGACTTGGTCGATGGAGGCCCGGCCATTGGAGGTTCGAAACTTCATCGCGAGCGACCCTGCGCTGGGGGCTCAGGTTTGGCGAAACAGTTTGATGACGATCAGCGGCCGCGCGGTCGTCGACCAACTTGGCTTGCATGGCGACAAGTTGCATCTAGCGACCGACTTTGCCGAACTGTCGCTCAACGGCGACTTTGATGCACCGAGTGATCCGATCCAAAAAGCGAATCCGGTTGCCTGGTTGACCGCGCTGGACGGAACCGCCACGGGGGTAATCAATTTACCGACGATGATCGAGCGATTGCCCGGTCTCGTTCCGCTGAAGCCTGATACGGAGATCCTTGCCGGTGTGA
Organism: Planctomycetaceae bacterium; assembly: GCA_003506095.1. Taxonomy (GTDB): domain Bacteria; phylum Planctomycetota; class Planctomycetia; order Pirellulales; family Pirellulaceae; genus UBA6163. The sequence continues at coordinate 13,487 of DNWZ01000574.1, forward strand.
TTCACGCGGAGCTCACATCGCGACCCGATTCCAGCGGTGTGAGGGTTGTCAATGCGAGCCTTCGCAGCGATCCGATCCGCGCCCGGGCAGCGGCTCGCAACGTGGTTCTTGAGCCGGCGTCGGTGGTTGCGGCGATTCGGGTCGACACCGCGGGAAACTGGCGAGCCGATGAATGTCAACTGGCAAGCGTTTTTGGTACGGCGACTTTGGAAGGCGAATTGGCAAATGGCCGTGCGAAAGCCGATATCGATCTTGGGCGGTTGGCTGCGATGCTCGAGCCACTGGTTGAAATGCCAGAACTGGAACTAGCGGGCGTGGCCGCTGGGCAGTTGCAATGGTCGGCCCAGTCGGGTGATTTGTGGCGTTTGCAGGGCGATGGCAACGCGACCAATTTGATGATCAATTTGCCAAGTGGCACGCACCTGCATCGGCCGACGATAGCCATTCAGGTCGACGCGTCAGGGCGTTGGGCTGCGGGCGAATTGCAAGAACTGACGGTTGCGGAATTGACATTGCGAAGCGAATCGATGGAGGTCGATACCTCGTTGGTCAGCAGCGTGGCAAAGCCGAATGCGGAAACCTTGTGGCCACTACGGATCAATGGACGAGGACGATTAGAAGTCCTTTCGCAATTTATTGGTCCCTGGATGCCAGAGTCCTTGCACAGTTTAAGCGGTGGATTTACTGGCCAGGCCGACGCGATCGTAGGGTTGGCCAGCGGCGAAATGCGAGGCGTAAAATTGAAAGTCGAGGAGCCTCGCGCGGGTTGGGGCGATCGCCTGTTCGCACAATCCGAGTTGACAATCGACTTCGACGGCCAATATGCATGGCCGTCTGGAAACCTGATGGCTCGATCGATCACCGTTGCCGGAGAGTCGATTTCCTGCGCTGCCAAGGGAAACGCGAGTGACCAATTGGTTGATATGGAGATTGCGTTCCGAGCCGACTTAGATCGTCTGCAAGGGACATTCGCTCCACGCGTCACCCAGGGACCACCGGCGAGCGGTCAAGCGAAGTTTGCCAGTGCGCCCTCGGTTGCCGCCAATGCAGATACTCAGTGGGGGTATCAAGGTAAATGCGAAGGCAGCGTTCGCTTGACTGGCGGCGCCGCCCAGAGCGACCTGGCAATCGAAACACATATCAAGGCGAGCGATTTTGCGATTCGCGAACATCAGCCAGGCCAAATTGCTCGTTCCGCTAATATGCCTCCCGCCAGCGAACTTATCTGGGCCGAGCCAAACCTGAAGGTCGACGGATCGATCGTCTATCACCGCGAAGATGGTGCGATCGACACCAAGCAATTGGCCATCGCGACTGATTGGATCACGTCCAAGTTGACAGGTCGTGTGTTGTGGAATGATAGTCAGGGTGAGGTGAAATTGACTGGTCCAGCGTCGATCCGAATGGATGCGGTCGCGAAACAGTTGTCGACGCTTGCAGGAACGAAAATCGTCTTGCAAGGAATTCATGAGACGCCAATCGATGTTTCGGCCAAGCGTCGTCCAGATGGTACGACATCGCTTGAAATGAAAGCCAATTTGGGATGGGAATCGGGTGAAGTCGCCGGAGTCGTTTTCGGTGCCAGCGCGATTCCGATCACAATGTCGGAAACGACCATTGCGATTCGAGATGCCGTTGTACCGGTTGACGAAGGGCGAATCACCGCATCGGCCGATATTCATTACATGCCGGGTCCGATGTGGATGGACGTCAAGCCGGGCGTGATCGCGCAAAACTTGAGAATGACGCCCCAGTTATCCGACAAGTGGTTGCAATACCTTGCGCCCATGGTTGCTCAAGCGACGCGGATCGATGGGACGTTCGGAGTCGAGTTAACGCAGGCTGCGGTGAACTTAGAGGATCCGATGCAGTCACGTGTTCGTGGTCAATTGCAGATCAACCAAGTCAACTTCGATGCCGGGCCTGTCACGAATCAACTGATGTCGAGTATTCAGCAGATTAAAACGATTGCCAGGGGGTTGTCGCCCGATGCCAATGCCGGTGCATCGGAAAAGAATCGCAATTTGGCCACCCTGCCGACTCAGAGCGTCGACTTTGACTTTACAGGTGGCATCATCACGCATCAGCGAATGTTTATGGTTGTCGACAAGGCGCGTGTGATCACAAGCGGCCAGGTTCATGTTGACGGCAATTTGAATCTGGTAACGCAGGTTCCGTTGGATGCCGAGTGGTTGGGTAGCGATCTTAAAGTGCTCGCTGGCCAGACCGTGACGTTGCCAATCGGAGGGACACTTTCGAGGCCTCGGCTCGACCCTGCTGCCATCCGTAACTTGGTGACTCAGTTGGGAACGAAGGTGATTCAATCCGAGGCTGAAAACTATTTAGAAAAACAATTCAATCGAGGGCTTGAAAGGTTGCTTGGGAAATAGGCGTTTCTGAAGCCGGTCCGAAAACTGCGGAGAGTGGTATTCGCAGCGGCTTGTTTACAAGCCGCCGAACCGGCGGTGGCGAGCTGAATAATCGCTAATCGCGGCCAGGAAATCGGCTTTCGCAAACTCGGGCCACGCTTTGGGCGTCACCCACAATTCGCAATAACTGATCTGCCACAATAAAAAATTGCTGATCCGCATTTCGCCACCGGTTCGAATCAGCAAATCAGGGTCGGGTAACCCGGCTGTATAAAGCCTTGACGTTATCGTCGATTCGTCGATCGACGCCGGATCGAGTTGGCCACTGGCGACCGCTTGGGCGATTTGGCGGACGGCTGTGGTCAATTCGTCGCGTCCGCCGTAATCGATCGCCAAAACGAGTTGCGTTCCGCGATTAGCGGCTGACATTTCGAGCGTTTTGTCCATCTCGGTCAAAACATTCGGCGGCAGTCGGTCGCGTCGCCCAATGACCCGCAGTCGCATCCCCTGGGTCATGATCAACTCGCGTTCCTCGATCAAATACTGCTCCAGCAGCAGCATCAGGAAATCGACTTCGTCCTTCGGGCGTTTCCAGTTTTCGCTCGACAAACAATAAAGCGTGACGGCATCCAGCCCCAGTTCGACCGACGTTTCGCAAACCATCCGCACTGTGTCGACGCCGCGACGGTGCCCTTCGATTCGCGGCAAACCTTGTTGTTGGGCCCAGCGGCCGTTGCCGTCCATGATGATCGCGACATGACGCGCACCATGGCTCGCGCCGTCTCCGGTGCTGGCGCGCGCGGGCTTCACTTGCCGAGGATTTNNGCCGTCCATGATGATCGCGACATGCTTGGGACCAAGCGGTGCAGGGAAATCTCCCAGCAAAGGTTCGTTGTCACCGGAATGCTGTGGGCCGCTAGACACGTTTCCACTTACCCCACTGCTTGAATCGCTGGCAACGGCGGCGCTTGGGAGGTAAAGATCGTCTGTTTGCGATCGGGTCCGACCGACAGGATACCGACCGGCACGCCGACCAATTCTTCGATTCGACGAACGTAAGCGAGCGCCAGTGGCGGGAAATCGCCTTCGGCGCGGACGTCATCGACAAGATCGTTCCAGCCAGTGAGCGTTTCGTAAACCGGCACACAGCGACGCAGTTCATCTGCACTGCTGGGCAATCGGGTGATCCGCTGGCCATCCAATTCATACGCGATGCAGATCTTCACTTCGTCAAAGTGGCTCAGCACATCCATCATCATTAACGATAAATGCGTCACGCCGCTGAGCCGAGCGGTGTATCGCACGGCAACCGCGTCGAACCAGCCACATCGACGCGGACGACCCGTGGTCGTGCCATATTCGCGTCCCAGTTTGCGAATCTTCTCGCCGGTTTCACAGGTCAATTCCGTCGGAAATGGGCCGCCGCCGACGCGTGTGCTGTATGCCTTGCAAACGCCAATTACGGTATTGATCCAGCGTGGCGGAACACCCGAACCGGCACACACGCCGACACCGCTGCTGTTGCTGCTGGTCACAAACGGATACGTTCCGTGATCGAGGTCCAACAGTGCTCCTTGCGCTCCTTCAAACAGCAGTGTTCGGCCTTCTTCGCATGCGTCGAGTAACCAATCGGTCGTATCGCTGATCATCGGGCGCATTCGTTCGCCCCAAGCGGCGCAAAGTGCGACGACTCGCTCGGGCTGAACCAACGCCAAATCTTCATCGGTCGCCCCCAAACCACGCAAGAATGCGGCTTTCTGAGTTGCAACGGCAGTGATCCGTTCGTCGCGTGTCGGCGAAATCAGGTCCGCCACACGAATCGCATGTGTCCGGCCGACCTTGTCGCGATAGCACGGGCCGATGCCGCGATTGGTGGTTCCGATCGACTCGCCACCAACCTTTTGCGTGTTGATCACACGATCTTCGATCATATGCCAAGGCATTACCAAGTGGGCCCGTTCGCTGACCCGCAATCGTTCGAACACGGGGACACCACGGGCCAGCAATCCGTCGATTTCGTCGATCATGGTCGCCGGGTTGATCACCACCCCCGGAGTAATCACGTTGTCCACGTCGCCGTGCAAAATCCCACTGGGGATGTGGTGCAGCTTGTACGTTTCGTCACCATTGACGACCGTATGGCCGGCGTTTGCGCCTCCCTGGTACCGAACCACGATGTCAAAGCGTGGGGCCAGCAAGTCGACCAATTTACCTTTGGCCTCGTCGCCCCACTGCAGTCCAATCACACATGTACCGGTCACCGGAGATGGCTCACTTTCTGTAATTACAAAATGAATGGCATCAGGCCACCCACGCTCGAACTGGCTTGCAAAACAAGCTCAAGAGCGTAAGCATCACGCCAAGGGTTGACAAGAACGCCAAAGGAACGATTCGAGAAACTATTCCAGAATCATGTCATCGACCGTCTTGCCGCCGGGAATCATCGGCAGAACGTGCTCTTGGTAAGGCACTTCGACGTCCAAGACGTACGGTCCCTTGTAACTGATCATCTCACGCAACGCCTCTTCCAAATCGGCTTTGCGGCGCACCGTCGACGCACCGCAACCATAGCCCTTAGCGATCTGGACAAAGTTTGGGTAACGCTCGGTGGCATAAGCGAACCGATCGGCATCGCTGGCCCCCTTGGCCTCCTCGTGATCGATTGGACCGAGGTAAGTATGGGCGCGGTTTCGTCCCATGAAGCGATCTTCCCACTGAACCACCATTCCCAAGTGTTGATTGTTCAGCAGCAACACCTTGACCGGCAAGTTTTCACAATGGCAAGTCGCCAATTCTTGGATATTCATTTGGAAACTGCCGTCGCCGTCGATGTCGATCACCAACGAACCAGGATGGGCCGCTTGAACGCCCATCGCGGCGGGCAGCCCGAATCCCATCGTGCCAAGTCCGCTGCTGCTGTGCCACGTTCGCGGGCGATTGAACTTAAAGAATTGAGCGGCCCACATCTGGTGCTGGCCGACGCCAACGGTGACGTAAGTGTCCATCTCAGCGGTCATGTTGCTCAGCGTGCGGATCGCATGCTGTTGCAGAATCCCTTCGAACGCCTCGTCGTAATGGAACGGATACTTCGCCTTCATCGCCTTGCAATGAGCGACCCAATCGGAAATGTCTTCGGGCGGTTGAACGATCTTGTTCAATTCCGTAAGAGCTTGGCCCACTTCTCCACAAACCGAAATGTGGGCCATCTTGTTCTTGTTCAGTTCGGACGCGTCCAAATCGATGTGGATGATTTTCGCACCCTTGGCAAACGACTCGACATGGCCAGTTACGCGGTCGTCAAATCGCACGCCCAGGGCGATCAACAAATCGCAATCGCGAACGGCGTAATTGGCATATGCCGACCCGTGCATCCCCAACATGTCAAGCGACAATGGGTCGTTGGCCGGAACCAAACCGATCCCCATCACCGTGGTCGTGCAGGGGATTCCGGTAAGCTTCAGAAACTCGCGTAATTGAGGGGCTGAATCGCTGTTCATCACACCGCCACCGGCATAGACGACCGGCCGCTTGGCGCGGCGAACTGCGGCTGCGATCTGCCGGATCGCTTCATCGGCCACCGGAGCTCGCTCGGGGCGGTAGCCCGGCAAGTCCATCGGCACGTCCCAATCGACTTCGCAGGAATCGAGCTGGACGTCTTTTGGTAAATCGATGATCACCGGCCCAGGACGCCCGGTGCTGGCGATGTGAAACGCTTCCTTGACAACGCGTGCCATGTCTTTGACGTCGGTGACCAAGTAATGATGCTTGGTGATTCCACGGCAAACTTCAACGATCGGTGTTTCTTGGAACGCGTCAGTACCGATCACGTAAGTCGGGACTTGGCCGGTGATGCAGACAAGCGGGATGCTGTCGAGCTTTGCATCGGCAATCGCGGTCACCAAATTGGTTGCGCCGGGGCCGCTGGTAGCCATCGCCACACCAACTCGGCCGGTGCTGCGGGCATAGCCCTGAGCGGCAAAGGCACCGCCTTGTTCGTGTCGTGGCAGAATCGTGCGGATCGATTCGCCATGGCGGGTCAACGCCTGATGCAGCGGCATGCTGCATCCCCCCGGATAGGCGAAGATGACTTCGACGCCCTGATTGACCAATGATTGCACCAGGATATCGGCTCCGGTCATCACGGATGTCTTCTTGGCTTCTGCGATCGTGCTCATCTTCGTCAAATATTAAGGGGGAAATTCATACCTAAGTGGGTCGCCGCTGCAAAACTGGCGTTTACACCCACCGTGCAAAACACCGAATCTAAAAGCCAGTACCGAGTTAGGCAATGGACAAAAGACGATTGCCGCCCAGATCGAGCCGACTTTTCGGCCTCATGACCCCGATAATCGACTCTCCCACCACGCCGACGACAGCCGCATGATGCAGCCACAATCGCCCACGCCGCCGCTTTGCCAACCGCTGGTCGCCAGTTTTCGCAACTTTATGCCACCCCTATTACGTTCGGCGGCGCGGTTGCTGGCGCTCGGAATCTGTGGCGTGTTCGCTCCGTTTGGAATGACCTTAATCGCCTCGGATGGCTCCGCAACTTACGACGAAGCGACGCTACGTGGGATTGTCTTCATCGACGCCGATCGTGGGTGGGCTGTGGGCGACTTGGGCACGGCGCTGAAAACTGAAGATGGCGGACTGTCGTGGCGACCGCTCCCCTCGGGCACCAGTCGCCCGCTGGATGCGATCGGAATGTTCAACAGCCAACGCGGCGTCGCAATCGGCGGCGGCTATCAGCCCCACACTCAGATCGGTGTCGGCACCGTGATTTGGACCGACAATGGCGGCGAAACCTGGAAACCGGCCGAAACCGAAGCTTTGCCGCCGCTGCGCCACTTGATCATCGGCCTGGGTGGGATATGCATCGCCGCCGGTGATTGGTCGCCCGCCCACGGCACAGCAGTCTTTTCCAGCCGCAACGGTGGACAAACCTGGGATGCGGTCTTGGCAGGCGTTGCCGAACCGGTCATTGGCATCGCGGGCACCGTGGACGATTACGTGTTGTTGGCCGACAACGGAGAACTGACGCGCGTGCGGACCGAAATGCCTGCGGTGAAAGTCGCGTCGCCGCAGCCCGGTAGGGTATCGGTCGCTTCGAGCGAGCGGTTTTTCTGGGTCGATCGGTCTGCGGGTGAAGATCGATCGAGCCAACTCGCTTCGATCGACGGCGGGGCGACTTGGGAAGCGATTGCTGGCAGCGCAAAGGGCTCGCCACCGCTGAAAACCTTGCTGTATGCCAACCAACGCTGGACACTGGCTCATGCTAGCCCTCTGCTTCACCGCGCCGAGGGATTTTCGCCCTTCCAATCGTCGGTCGCCATCTCTGATGTTCCGATGCGAGGCATGTTTCGCCTTGATATCGATCGTGGTTGGGCGGTTGGCGATTGGGGGACCATTGCGGTCACTCGTGATGGAGGCCAGTCATGGCGAACCGTTCGAGGCGGCAAATCGCGCCCTGCGGTGCTGGCTGTCGCCGCCACTGCGGACCAATTGCCGTGGTCGCTGTTGGCGACGGAGTCGCTGCAAAATCAACGTCGTGTCGCAGTGGTGACCGCCAGCGATGATCCGCTGCTTCGCAGTTCGCTGGCTCTGGTCGGCCCCGCGACGCATTACGTTTGGAACCGACTGTCTTCATCGCAACGCATCGTTTCGCCCCAAGCGTATTCGACGTGTCGCACCGCCGGTGCAAGTCCTGCGGAGCTTCTCTCGCACACATTGCCGGTTGTGCTCGTGCTGGACCAACACTTGTCGTCGGCCGAAAAATCGGCATGGACTCAGGCCGCCGTCGATCTGGGCGTGAAGCGGATCTTCGAAACCGGTCGATCCAATGGCCAAGTGCTGCACAACGCCGCCGCACTGCCCAACTGCGGTAAGCTTGCTGGCGACGTTTGGAACGACGCGTTGATGTTGCTGCGCCCAGGCACGCTTGCGCCGGAAGCTTTGCGGATGGGCACGCGTTTTGACGCGATCAACGACCAGCTTTCGACAGACGGATTAGCGGGTTTCGTGGGCGGCGATCGACGCTATGTCCGCGCTGCATCGTCCAGTACCAGTCGCCGCCACCTGCAGGTCCTTCAGGCACGCACTGGCGAAACGGCATGGATCGAAAGCATGTTGGTTTCCAACGCTCCGATCGACGAACTGGTCAAGCAGTTTGAGGCGAACCTGCCCCGGTCGGCTCCTGATAATCAACAGAGAATGGTTTGGCGTTTGATTGTTGCTTCGAAAGCAACCGGCAATGCGGGATTGCATCGAGCGATGTTGGGCCAGGCGGCGCGGCTGTGGCCCGATCAGCCGCTTGGGCGGATTAGCCGTTTGTACGAAGATGCGATTTCATCCAGCAAGGAATGGGAAGCAATTTCCGCTGGTGCGTTGTCGCTTGGCGGATCCGCATCGGATGGCTTCGTGCAGTTGGCAGGTGGGCCGGGTGTCCCGGTTTCGCGTCGCGACTCGGTGCAGTGGTCGCCGTTCCAAAAGACTCCCTTTCAAGCCTCGGCTGTTGGGGCGGATCAGCCGAGCTTCACCGGTCCGGCAAGCCTCGCATCCGACGCCGGATCGCAGGTTCGCCAGGCAACGGCAATCGACGAACTGGAAGCGAGTCCCGCATTGCCCGCCAACCAACCAAAAATGCGATCGGTCCCCAAGGACGCCGACCGTGCGTGGGCTGCGCATCCGGCGGTCCGGGTCGCAGGAAAATCGGTCGATGTGGCGAGTTTGTCAGGTAACGCATCGGTCGTTGGCGATGCCTGGAGCCAGCAGTGGGCGAAATTGAATCGTTCAACTCTCGGACCCAAAACGATCGCCGCGACTTGGGTTGCGACTCGTCCCTACCTTGACGGAAAGCTCGACGAACCGATTTGGCAATCCGGCCACCGGTTCCGCCTCGATCGCGAGTCGGCAGCGACGGTCCAGGTGGCCTACGACGCCGACTTCATCTACCTTGGCATCCGCGGCCCTCAGCTTGAAAATCACGAATCCACTGGCCCACGAAAGGATGCGGCCGCTAAAAACGCACCCCAGTCCAACGCCAAACCTAGACTCCGCGACCACTTATCCGACTCGCACGATCGGTACGTCATTCGCCTAGATGTCGACGGTGACCTTTTGACCGCGTATGAATTGGAGTTCAATGCAAAATCTGAAACTCGCGACTCCGCCGATGGTTTTTCTCAATGGCATCCGACTTGGTTTATCGCACTAGCTCACGTTGCCAATGAAACCGTCGCCGAAATTGCAATCAAGAAATCGGATCTGGTCGGCCCACTGCAAACCCCAGGACAACACTGGAATCTTTCGCTCCTTCGCCCCCAACCCGGAATCGCCCACAACGCCTTCGCCCTGCCAGACCCCGAACGATGGTGCCGAGTTGTTTTTGATTAAGGCAGTTCATCATGCGTATCAAGTTTCAGCGTCTCGCCCACGAATCGGCAATGATCCTCTATGAAGCGTGGACCCGGTTCAATCTGATCGACGGAACGACGTGGGCGGGCGCCTTCACCTTTAACGCATTCTTTTCGATGTTCCCCGCCATCGTGCTGATGGTAACCCTCGCATCGAGCTTCGTCGATCGCCAACGCGCGACCACTGAATTAATCGAATATGTCGAAGGCTATATCCCTATCACCGACGACATGCAGAATTATATTTTTGATACGATCGGTGGAGTTGTCAGCGCACGCAGTCAGGCCAGTATCGTGGCATTCGCCTTTCTGTTCTGGGGCTCGATCCAGTGTTTTATCACTCTCGTCACCGCGATCAATCGAGCACGCGACGGAACCGATTACAGTTGGTGGCGTTTGCCTCTGAAAAGCTTTGCTTTGTTCTTAGTGGTTGTGGTCGGTATTCTCATGGGTATCGGTATTCCGTTGATTGTGAATCTGGTCGGACAGTGGATACCGCCGCTCGCACGATTTCAAGCGATGATCGACAAAGCCAGCGGTTTCATTTTTGCACCAGCAATCGTGTTCTTTTGTTTGATTTTGCTGTATCGTTTCGCACCCCGACGAGCGACCAGTTTTCGTGACGTGTGGATCGGCGCATTGTTGGCCACCGTGCTATTGCGTTTGGCCGAACGAGGTTTTGGGATCTACATAACAAACTTCGCATCTTTTAATGCGATCTACGGCGCCTTTGGCGGCATAATGGCGTTGCTGTTGTGGATCTATTTTTCCGGATGCATCTTCATCTTCGGTGCCTGTGTCTGCGTCGCGCAAGCTGAACATCCGATCGACATGGAAGTGTCTGACGATCCAACCGATGTTTAGAACTCTTTTGTGCCGCCCCGGTTTGGGAGATGGCTTCGCAGGTGAAGTTCAGGTATTGGCGAGGGCTTGGTCTGCTGGGAGCTTGGCATTAAAGGCCTGGGTAATGCTTTGCGATTTCGACTAAACTCGACTGAACTTGTGACAGCGATCCCACGATAACAAACATCGAAAATTTATAATCGCCGGCGACGATTTTGGGTTGGTTTCGAAGCCGGAAAACACAATTCCATTTGACGACCTTTTCACTCATAAATCGAAAACGGCCATACGTCGGTCCTGAAATTTCACCGCTGTTGCCAGGTTGGTCGAGGATTCCTTCGGGACAGAAGATTGCCATCGCGTGCTGTTTGTCGGCCGTTGAAAAAATAATCGGCAAAGCTTGCTCGCCAGGGCCATCGTCTAGCGACTCGAGGCGATTCTGCTTGGGATTCCAAGTCAAGAATTCGTTGAAGTGTTCGGGCATGTATCCTGTCAATGCTTCGAACTGTGCGAAACGATGCGGTTCGTTGTCGGCGATGTGAAATGTGGTCTGATATTCAACCGCATGTGGTATTGCTTTCCAACCGATGTGGACCTGTTTCGAAAGCTGGTGATTGGATAGTTCGGTTCGATTGAGTGCCGGGCGGCCAAAAGATTTTTCACCCGGCGGGAGCCAGAACGCCATCTGCACGCGTGTTTCCAAACGATTGTCGGCCGCATGCAATCGAATCAAGCGACTGGTGGACGTATCGCCGGTGTGATCGCTCCGTGAGCCCGCTTCGGTAGGATTGAATCGCTCTGCCCAAAACGGCTCGTCCGATCCTCCGTCGAAGCTGAACGCGGACTGCAATTGCCGGCCATGGTCGAAACTGTCGATGAACTCCATACCGTTCCAGGTCAGCGAGTCGATGGCTCCGGCCAGACGTTTTGTCGTCTTGATAACGATCTCCGATTCACCCGCCTTGCCGCGGATAACGCTGTCGCCATTAACCTTCGCAGGCTCGGCTGATTCCGATTTTTCTTCAGCGATTGATACCACCGACTGACAGGGCGGAACGATCGCAAGCGCCAACGATGCCAAAAAGAAGTTCCGAAAACGAGGCAGGAATGAGATCGAAGTCATGAAAAAGGGGCTCTTGAGAGGGGTTTTTGAAGCAACCGTGTGGTCAAGGCGCAATTAGTTTTCGTTGGCGGTTTGCCATCGCCGGTTCGCCGGGTTTAAATGGTAACCAACGGTCGGCCCAGGGAAACGAGAAAGTGCGTACAATCTGGCGATTCCTGCCCCCTTCCAGCACTCACGCTGCGTCTATCTTTTGTTGAGAACCTGATGACTTCGATTCCGCCACGCCAACAACCGACTCTGCAAACCCCTGTGGCTGATCCCAATCATGACCTGGAAATGGCGGCGAGGTTGGTGAAGTCGTTTACGGCAGTTCGCGACCAAGTCGCCAAGGTCGTTGTCGGCCAAAGCGAAGTGGTCGAACAATTGTTGATCGCGATTTTGGCCCGGGGCCACTGTTTGCTTGAAGGTGTTCCTGGTTTGGCCAAAACTTTGATGATTCGTTCTTTGGCCGAATCGATGGATCTGCAGTTTCGTCGCATCCAGTTCACGCCCGACTTGATGCCCGGCGATATCACAGGGACGGATATCATTCAAGAAAATCCGCAAACCGGTCGTCGTGAAATGGTGTTTCAACAGGGGCCCGTGTTTACACAAGTCTTGCTGGCTGACGAAATCAATCGGACTCCGCCTAAAACGCAAGCTTCCTTGTTAGAAGCGATGCAAGAACATGAGGTGACCGCTGCGGGAAAAACTTATCGTTTGCAAGAACCCTTCTTCGTTTTGGCGACTCAAAATCCGATCGAACAAGAAGGGACTTATCCACTGCCTGAAGCACAACGCGACCGATTCATCTTTCATGTCGTGGTCGGCTATCCCGATCGCGATGAAGAGAGCGAGATCATCGATCGCACAACAGGCGGGCGCAGTGCTAAATGCACCAGTGTGATCGATGGCGAAGAAATCATTCGATACCAGCAGGTCGTTCGAACCGTTCCGCTTCCCGAAAACGTAAAGCAATTTGTGCTTGGGTTGGTGCGAATGCTCAGGCCTCGCGACGAAGCGTCGCCGGATTGGGTAAAGCAGTATGTGGAATATGGGCCTGGTCCACGTGCCAGCCAGCAATTGGTGATCGGTGGCAAGGCACGAGCGCTTCTGCATCGCCGGCATCACGTCAGTATCGCTGACATCGAAGCACTCGCACTGCCGGCGCTGCGACATCGCATGGTGCCGACGTTTACCGCAGAAGCCGAAGGTTTAACGACGGATGATTTGGTGCGTCGAGCCTTGGCCGAATTGCCTCGCCCGAGCGGATCGAACCTTTAGAAAGTGTTTCAAAAAGGGGGTTATCTATGCATGTCAGCGACCTACTTACCGCGGGCCAGCGAGACCGGATCAAAGGGCTTGAATTGTTAGCCCGCCAGGTTGTCGAAGGGTTTTGCAGCGGGCAGCACCGATCGCCTCATAAGGGCTACAGCGTCGAGTTCAAGGAACACCGACCTTATGTTCAAGGCGATGAGATTCGTGCGATCGATTGGAAGGTTTTTGCGAAGACCGACCGCATTTATATCCGTGAGTTTGAAGAAGAAACGAACCTGAAGTCGACTTTGATCGTCGACGGCAGCGGGTCGATGGGGTATTCAGGCCAGCGTGGCGGTCAATCAAAGTATCAGTATGCGATCACGCTAGCAGCATCATTAGGATATTTGATGATTGGCCAACAAGATGGTGTGGGGCTTGCGACGTTTGATACGAAGATTCGTGAGTTCCTGCCGCCGCGCAGTCGCCCATCCCAATTGCAGGCGATTTTTACTGGGTTGCAACGTCGGCCACCGGGTGGCGAAACCGACATGGGGCAAGTGCTCGGTGGATTGGCCAAAAAGCTTCATCGCCGCGGATTGTTGATCCTGATTTCCGATTGTTTCGCCGACGTGACAACTTTACTGAACTCGCTGAGCCATTTTCGTCATGCGAGACACGAAGTGCTGGTCTTTCAAGTGCTTGATCCGGATGAGGTCGACTTTCCGTTCAGCGGCAGGATGCGATTTCGAAACTTAGAATTGCTCGACCAACAAGAAGACATTGATGCGATTTCGTTGCGCGCCGCTTATCGCCAAAGTTTCGACGCTCACCAAAAACAGCTTCGTGACGGATGCGGCAGATCGCGAATCGATCATGTTGTTATGACTACCGATACACCCGTGGCCGACGGGCTTGCACGCTACCTGGCGAATCGGCGGCGACTTTCATGATTCTGATTAACTGGTTACTCGGTTTCGGAGCACTCGCATTCACGGTGCCGCTGGCGATCCACCTGCTGTTTCGCAATCGATTCGAAGTGGTCGATTGGGGGGCGATGCAATTTTTGCAATCGGTCGTTCGTCAAAATCGGCGGCGGATGCAGCTGCGCAATTTATTGTTGCTGCTGATCCGATGCGCGATACCGATGTTGTTGGCGTTTTGCATGGCCCGGCCAGTGATGACCCAGTGGCGACAAC
>DNWZ01000574.1:27680-27905 GCA_003506095.1 Planctomycetaceae bacterium
AACGTCGCCATGAACGCGGCCAAACAGATTTCGGAAAGTCTTGGGCGAGGGTCCGAGATCACGCTGCTGACCAGTGATGGTGTGATTCGCACCGCCGATCCGCAGTCCGCCGGACCACGCATCGACGAGATCACGGTGGGCGGAACACCGATCAATGTCGACTCGCTTGTATCACGAGCGCTGCGAATATCGTCCGACAGCACGTTGGCTAATCGCCAGATCGTG
>DNWZ01000140.1:0-2332 GCA_003506095.1 Planctomycetaceae bacterium
CGACTTCAAAGTCATGGCCAAACGACTGCCTTCGTTATAAGCGGCGATGACGATCCAGGTTGAGGCGTCGACAGTTGATTGCATCAATTGCCTTTCCTGGTATTTAACGTTGCGTCGGAAGCGATCGGTGTTGAGTCTTGGTCCGAACCATCGTCGCGATAGGGTTGCTGGTGTTGATAACCAGCCAGTCGGATACGGATGCGCTGTGCCAACGTTTCTTTTTTCGCCTGGAGCGCTAACTCAAACGCTTTCTCACCTGCCTTTATCGCTTTGGCAAATTCGCCGATTTCCGCTAGAGCAGCCGCATAGGCGTCCCAGCCATAGGGGTTAACGCGGGTATCGATTCGGTAAACTCGTTGCATCAAATCGACCGCGCGGTTGCCGTCACGTAGCGAATCATCCGGTGCAGTTGCCAATATCCATGCGAGTCGTCGAGGTGGTTGCTCCATGGCCGTGCCTTCCACCATTAGCTGATTGAAATGGCTTGCCGCCGATCGATATTCGCCTTTCCGAATTTGCAATGATGCGAGATTGTACGTCGCTTCATGGACGCCTCGTTCTGACGCTAATTGATTGTCGGTGATTGCAAGGTCAAAACTACCTAACGACTCGTGCAGCATTCCCCGAACCGATAAGGCGGTGCCAAGATCTGGCGAAAGATAAAGTGCTCGTGATATCGAAACCATTGCCTCATCGAGCATACCGAGTTGACGCTGGCACTCAGCCAAGTTCGCCCACCAATTTGGCCGGTCGGCCAAGCGGTCTGTGGCTGCGGCGAGAAATGGTAACGCCCCCTGATAATCCCGTTGGTTCATGAGACAAGATCCGGCATTGTGAATGGCTCGCGTATTGTCTGGACGGAGCGCGGCCGTTGCTTTCCAGAGCGCTACCGGATTTTGAAACAAGTGACAGCGTTGGTGTGTCTGCCATATGGCGCCAGCAATTGCAGACACCAGTACCAGCGAAAGTAGCCCCCGAACAACGAGGCGAGCCGACGTTGGCAGGCACTTCTCAAGCCACGATGATGCGAAGCAGAAGCGAACGCCTAATAGAACGATACCTGCGACAACACACAGCAGCGGCAAATACATCCGATGCTCCACTGCGATATCAAGGATTGGAACGACACTGGAGGTTGGCGCAAGATAAACGAAAAATGCGACGATTAAAAAACCAGCGACACGCCGCCGCCACACTAGCCAGCATCCTGAGCCTAATACAATAACGATTAACAATCCAAGCGGAATGTAGACCCAAGGATCTGACTGTACTTCCCATCCATAGTCAAAACAGAGCGTCTTCGGCCACAGTGACAATCGCAGGTAATGAATGATTACCTCGGGTTGTGTGCGTAAATACTCCCAAGAGCTCATGTTTTGCATATTAAAACCCATCGAGCTGGCCTTGGTGGTCGCAGTCGATGCTGACAATGAAGCCGGTATCAACCAACGTGAGACACTGGGCAAAAACCACAAAGCCGGTGTCCACGTTAACATGTGGGCCACAGGGCGTTGCCAATGTGGCCCGTTTTGCCATAAACCGGCGCAAAACGTTCGATCCCACAGTAGTAGCAATAGTGGAAGCATGGCAGCTGGTTCTTTGCTGAGCACGCCGAGCCACGCGGAGAGGCCCAGCAAAAGCAGGGCGGAACTCTTTCCTTGAGCTGCGAGAGAAAACGCATACAGCGATAGTAGCGTAAACATCGCCGCCATCACTTCAAAACGCTGGACGATGTAGATCACGGGCTGAGAGGCGAGCGGATGAACGCCCCACAGCAGCGCGAGAACCCACGCAATCATCAGACGTCCGGATGGACTGAATCGCTCGGGCCATTGGCAACGCTCGAGACACCAAAACGCGAGCCGGTACACGAGGATAACGGCGACAATGTGTAAGCAAAAGTTTACCAGGTGGTACCACCAAATCTCATCGCCGTGGAGTCGGTAATTAACGGCCAGCGTCCAAGCACCGAAGGGGCGATTGGATCGCAAAATCCCCTCGAGGCTGCCGTCTTGTGCAAACTGCTGTACGGCCGCATGCTCGGAGATATTGCGATTGTCGTCGAAGTGAAACGGGACAACGAAACTGGCAGAGAACGCGTGCCCAACCAAGCCGATCAAGAACAGCAACGACGCAGTAATGATTCTGCGATTGGACCGCTCGTCGTCGCCTAGTACATTGGAGCTCGCTTCCGAAGACAATTTTATTTCCACTCAAAAGAAAACTCAAAAGGAAATAGCATCATAGTTAATTGCCATGCAATCGCAATCGGTTTGCAAATGCGGCGGGTAGGCGAAGGTTGCAAGGCGTTTGGTGTTGGCTGGAGGAGAAG